>NZ_JBVVPP010000005.1:0-43862 GCF_055811315.1 Bradyrhizobium sp. MI1.4
GGGTTTTGTTGGGGGGGGGTGGGGGGGGGGCTTTCCCCCCCCCGCCCCAACCACAACGCCGTTTGGCCCCCGGCCGTCGGGGGGCAGGACAGGTGAGTATGTAGCGCGGCCGTCGCGCCTCGCTGGCGGCCCTTACGACTCGATCCTCACATATTCGAAATCGCCGGGCTTGTTGTCGATGCCGACTTTCGGCGGTGAGATCCAGGAGGCGAACTGGCCGGTCTCGGTGACGGGCTGCATCAGCGAGGTGATGAAGTCGCCGTCCGCGGTCGAGGGCAGCCATTCGTCCTTGCGCTTCGCCCAGGTGGCATCGTCGATCAAAATGCCGTCGGGCGTCGCGTGGATGCCCTTGAACTCGCCGATATGGCGGTGGAAGGCGACGTTGGGCAGCTTGAGCTGAAACTGGTAGCCCGCGGTCGAGATCACCTTGTTCCAGCGCAGCATGCCCTTGACGCAATCCTGGCTGTAATCGTCGCGCAGGCGCATGTTGAGCGCGGTCAGCGCCGGCTCGTCGACGAGCTTGATCTCGCCGTCGATGAACTTCAGCACCGGATAGGTGGCGTTCTTGAGCTGATGATCGTCGTCGATCTGGGTCTCGTGATAGCGGCCCTTGATGCCGGTGTTGAAGGCGTTCGCCGCGTTGGTCGAGACTTCCGAGCCAAACAGATCGAGCGACAGCGTATAGTGCAGGTTCAGCTTCTTCTGAATGGTCGGCAGGTCGATCACGCCGAGCGCGCGGACCTTCGCGATGTCGGTGGGATCGGTGATGCCGGCTTCGCGCATCGCATCGCAGGTGCGCTGCACGACGCGGGTGATGCCGGTCTCGCCGACGAACATGTGGTGCGCTTCTTCCGTCAGCATGAAGCGGCAGGTGCGCGACAGGGGATCGAAGCCGGACTGCGCAAGCGAGTGCAGCTGCATCTTGCCGTCGCGGTCGGTGAAGTAGGTGAACATGAAGAAGGACAGCCAGTCCGGCGTCGCCTCGTTGAAGGCGCCCAGCATGCGCGGCGAGTCGGCGTCGCCCGAGCGGCGGCGCAACAAATCGTCGGCCTCTTCACGTCCGTCGCGACCAAAGTACTTTTGCAGCAGGTACACCATCGCCCAGAGGTGACGGCCTTCCTCGACATTGACCTGGAACAGATTGCGCATGTCGTACAGCGAGGGCGCGGTCTTGCCGAGATGGCGCTGCTGCTCGACGGAGGCGGGCTCGGTGTCGCCCTGGATCACGATCAGACGGCGCAGCATGGCGCGATACTCGCCCGGGACTTCCTGCCAGGCCGGCTCGCCAAAATGCTCGCCGAACGGCACGACGCGGTTCTCTTCCTGGGGAGCAAGGAGAATGCCCCAGCGATACTCGGGCATCCGCACATAGTCGAACTTGGCCCAGCCGCGCGGATCGACCGAATAGGCGGTGCGCAAGTACACCAGCGATTCCTGGAAGCCTTCCGGCCCCATGTCTTTCCACCAGTCCATGTAGCCGGGATGCCAGCCTTCCAGCGCCTTGAGCACCTGGCGGTCTTCGGCCAAATTGACGTTGTTCGGAATCTTGGTCGAGTAGTCGACGTTCATGATGTTCACGTTCATGGCCGTGCTCCTTGGATTTCTTTCGTCATGCCCGGCCTTGTGCCGGGCACCCACGTTCTTGCTTGCTCAGCCAAGGACGTGGATGGCCGGGACATTCTGTACGAAGACGCGCTTCGCGCTTTTGCCCGGCCATGACGCAGCAAATGTCGTCACACCCGCGTCATATCGAATTTCGGCTTCTGGCCGCTGCCGTAGCGGCGCAGCGCGCCTTCCTCGCCGACCGCGTTCGGGCGCTGGAAGATCCAGTTCTGCCACGCGGTGAGGCGCGAGAAGATTTTCGATTCCATCGTCTCGGGGCCGACGAAGCGCAGGTTGGCTTCCATGCCGGTGAGGCTGTCGGGCGAGAAGCTGGCGCGTTCCTCCAGAAACACGCGGACCTCGTCGTCCCAGTCGATGTCGTCGAGTGCGAATGTGACGAGACCGAGCTCTTCGGCCTGCTCGGCGTCCAGCGCGGTGCCCATCGTGGCTTCCGCGCGTTCCACATCGGACGGATCGGCCTGGAAGCGCGACTGAAGCCGCGTCAGGCCATGGCTCATCGGATACGGGCCAAAATTCATCGCTGACAGTTCGATCGACGGCGGCGGGCGGTTGTCGCCCTGGCGCGTGCCGATCAGCATGTAGGAGCGGTCGGCGGCGAAGACGAGCTCGGCGAGCGTGCCGGCGAAGCAGGAGCCGGGCTCGACCAGCGTCACCAGCGTGCGCGAGGTGACGTCGATGCGCTTCAAGACGCGCTTCCAGTAGTGCCTGATTTCGTTGACCAGCCAGTGCGCCTTGTTGGCTTCGAGGAAGGCGTCGCAGGCGAGCACATGGGCGCGGTCGCCGTGGCTCTTGAACACCAGCATGGCGGTCTCGAGTTCGTTGATGCGCAGATGCAGGATGGCGTCGTCGAGTTCGCGCGCGACCTGGAGCGGCCAGAACGCGACACCCTGCGCCATCATCCCGTCGATATCGGCGGGCGGCGCGGCTTCAGGCGCCTTGATCGAGATCGTGGCGATGCGGGCGGCGCGGTCGACGTCGACGGTGACAAAGCCGTAGCGGATGCTCGTCTCATCGATGATGCGCTTGAGCGGCGTCAGCGCGATGCCCTTGCCGCTGCCCTTGCGCTTCGAGGCCTGGGCGAATTCCCTGGCGCGCTCGGCAACCTTGCCTTCGAGCTTGCTGTTCGGCGCGATCTCGTCGACCAGGCGCCATTGCACGGCGCGCTTGCCCTTCACGCCTTCTTCGATGGTGCAGAAGAAATCGGCGTGATCGCGGCGCACCTTGCGCTTGTCGACCACACGCGTGAGGCCGCCGGTGCCCGGCAGCACCGCGAGCAGCGGCACTTCGGGCAAGGCGACGGCGGACGCGCCGTCATCGGCAAGCATGATGTAGTCGGTGGCGAGCGCGAGCTCATAGCCGCCGCCGGCGGCCGAGCCGTTCACGACGGTGATAAAGCGCTGGCCGGAATTCTCCGACGAGTCTTCCATGCCGTTGCGGGTCTCGTTGGTGAACTTGCAGAAATTGACCTTGTGGGCATGCGTCGAGCCGGCGAGCATGCGGATGTTGGCGCCGGCGCAGAACACGCGGTTCTTGGCCGAGCGCATCACCACGACCTTCACCTCGGGGTGCTCGAAGCGCAGGCGCTGGACCGCGTCGGCAAGCTCGATGTCGACGCCGAGATCGTAGGAATTGAGCTTGAGCAGATAGCCCTCGAACAGGCCGCCATTCTCGTCGACGTCCATGGTCAGGGTGGCGACGTCACCGTCAACCGCGAGCTTCCAGTGCCGGTAGCGGGACGGCTCGGTCTGGAAATCGATGAATGTCGCGCCGCCTGCGAGGCGCCGATTTTCCTCGGCCATGGGCCACCCTTGAGTTCGTCTTGGTTTACCGTTAGATGCACAATAATGCATATTGTTGCGCGCGTCTAGACCTTAACGGCCCATACATGCATTTTGTTGCATGTCCTCTCCTAGGGCCGCTGCTGCAAATTGCTCGATCGCGTGAAGCGTCGCTCCCGGAGCTTCGCGATGCGGAGAATGCGCCGCGCCCGACATGACTTTCAAATCGACCGGGCAATAGCATTCTTGCTGCGCGATCTCGGCCTGACGCAGCGTCCCGTATTGGTCGTCCACGCCTTGAAGGATCAGGACCGGAACGCGAATATAGGCGAGATATTCCGAGATATCCCAGTCGCGGAATTTCGGATCGAGCCAGGCGGCGTTCCAGCCGTAGAAGGCGTTGTCGACGTCCGTGTGCCAGCGCGCGAGCTTTGCCTTCAGGTCGGTGGTCTCAAATGCCGTCTTGATGTCCGCAATCGACTTCACCGAGATGTCCTCGACGATGAAATGCGGCGCGATCAGTACGAGGCCGTTCAGGCGATGATCCTGATGCGCGCCGGCATAGATCGTCGCGATCGACGCGCCGTCGGAATGGCCGAGCAGCAGGCCACGCCTGAAGCCGATCGCGTCGAGGATCTTCGGCAGCACGTCGAGTGCCTCGCGCTGCATGTAGTCGAGCGGCCGCGGCAGCGCGACCTTGCTCGACTGGCCGTAGCCCGCGCGCGAATAGACGAAGATGCCGGCGGAGGTCGCCTCTCGCAGCTTCTCGGGGAAGTCACCCCAGAGCCCGACCGAGCCGAGGCCTTCATGCAGCATGACGATGGTCGGTGCATCGGCGGATTGCGGCGCCAGCCATTTGTATTCGAGGCTGGCGTCGCCGATGCTGAGGAAGCCGGTGGGGGCGAGGTTGGTCATGCTCTGTCGCTCTTCTCTCTCCGTCGTCAAGCCCGGCCATGACGACCTGTTGTCAATTCGCCCCGTCCCGCAGCTTGAACCGCTGGATCTTCCCCGTCGCCGTCTTCGGCAAGGAATCCACCACGTCGATCCAGCGCGGATATTTCCACGGGCCGATCTTCTGCTTGACGTGATCCTTGAGCATCTCCTGCAGGCCCGCCGTCGTCGCGCCGGGGCGCAGCACGACGAAGGCCTTCGGCTTCAGCAGACCTTCCGGATCGGCTTCGGGCACGACGGCAGCTTCCAGCACGGCGGGATGCGTGATCAGCGCGCTCTCGACCTCGAAGGGCGAGACCCAGATGCCAGAGACCTTGAACATGTCGTCGGCGCGGCCGCAGAAGGTATAGCGGCCCTCGGAATCCCTGACATATTTGTCGCCGGTGCGGGTCCACGGCCCCTCGAACGTGCGGCGGCTCTTGTGGCGCTGGTTCCAGTACCCCTCGCCGGCGGAGGGCGCATCGACCAGGAGCTCGCCGACCTCGCCGTCGGCGACATCCTGTCCGGCCTCGTTGACAAGCCGCACCGCATAGCCGGGCACCGGTTTGCCGGAGGAGCCGTATTTGATGTCGCCGGGCGCGTTCGACAGGAAGATGTGCAACAGCTCGGTCGAGCCGACGCCGTCGAGAATATCGACGCCGAAGCGCGCCCTCCAGCTGTTGCCGACGGACTCCGGGAGCGCCTCGCCGGCCGAGGTGCAGATGCGAAGCGACTTGCCGCCGCGCTCGCTCTTCATCGCTTCGTCGTTGAGCATCGCCGCGAACAGGGTCGGCACGCCGTAGAAGATCGAGGGATTGTAGCGGTTCATCAGGTCGAACATGCGTGCGGGCGTCGGCCGTTCGCTGTTGAGCACCACGCTGGCGCCGACCGACATCGGAAAGGTCAACGCATTGCCGAGGCCATATGCGAAGAACAGCTTTGCCGCGGAAAGACAAACGTCGTTCTCGCGAATGCCGAGCACCTGCTTCGCATAAGTGTCCGCGGTCGCCTGCATGTTCGAATGGATGTGCCGCACGCCCTTGGGCATGCCGGTCGAACCTGAGGAATACAGCCAGAATGCCGGCTCGTCGGAATGGGTGGCGGCGGTGGTGAACTGATCGCTCTCGTCCGCAATCTCCTCGGCGAGCTGCTTGTGGCCGTTCTGTTTGGCGCCGGAGACCACGACATGCTCCAGATCCGGCATGCGGCCGACGACGTCCTTGATGACGGGATAGAGCGCTTCCGAGACGAACAGCACGCGCGCGCGGCAATCGGCGAGGATGTAGGCGTATTGATCTGATGTCAGCAGCGTGTTGAGCGGCACCGGCACGATGCCGGCGCGGATCGCGCCCAGAAACACGATCGGGAAGTCGACCGTATCCAGCATGATCATGGCCACGCGCTCTTCGCGGCGGACCCCGAGCCGGCGCAGCATGTTGGCGGCGCGCCGCGTTTCGCGCTGGAGCTCGCCATAGGTGAGCCGTGAGACGGTGTCATCGAAGGCGAGCTTGTTGCCGCGTCCCTCCTCGACGTTCCGGTCGAGCAGCCAGGTCACCGCGTTATAGGATCCCTCGCTCACGGACTTCTCCCCTGAATTTAGAATTATAATTCATAGAAAGACACCGCCTCGGCTTGCTGTCAATGCCAGCAGGCACTATGTTTCATTAATACGCGCCGCAGGACCTCTTTAAAAGAAGACATCCGCTCAAGCAGGCCCATGATCCGCAGTCCATGACCGACAGTCCCGACGCCGAATCCCGATTTCTCGAACAGCTCGGCCAGCGCGTGCGCACCATGCGCGCGCTGCGCGGCATGTCGCGCAAGGTGCTCGCTAAGGTATCAGGAATATCGGAGCGCTACATCGCGCAACTCGAAAGCGGCAAGGGCAACGTCTCCATCGTGCTGCTGCGCCGCGTCTCCGACGCGATGGGCGCGCATCTCGAAGACCTGCTTCCCTCGGCCGATCCGACCCCGGACTGGCAGATGTTTCGCGATCTCCTGCGCAAGGCGACGCCGGCGCAGGTCGCACAAGCAAAAGATCTGCTCGCAGGCGGCAGCGCCTCCGCGCCGCGGCGCGCGCCGTTCTGCGGCATCGCGCTAATCGGCTTGCGCGGCGCCGGCAAATCGACGCTTGGGCGGATGCTGGCGAAGAAGGTCGGCTGGAGCTTTGTCGAGCTCAACAAGGAGATCGAGCAGCAGAACGGGCTGTCGGTCGCCGAGATCATCGCGCTCTACGGCCAGGAAGGCTTTCGCCGCATGGAGCAGGCGGCGCTGCAGCAGCTGCTCGCGCGCCACGAGCTGATGGTGCTGGCGACCGGCGGCGGCATCGTCTCCGAACCTCTGACCTTCGACCAGATCCTGTCGTCGTTCTACACGATCTGGCTGAAGGCCGAGCCCGAGGAGCACATGGCCCGCGTCCGCCGCCAAGGCGATTTGCGCCCGATGGCCGACGACCGCTCCGCGATGGCGGAGCTGCGCAACATCCTCTTGAGCCGCGAGCCGCTGTATGCGCGCGCGACGGCGGTGGTGGACACGGCGGGACTGTCCGTCGATGCCGCCGCGGCGCGCCTGGTTGATGCGGTGCGGCCGGTGCTGCAGAACGAAGCGCGCAGCTTCGGGCTGCGCAGCGTGGCGCTGTAGGTCCGAACTCCCATGACCGAGAGCGACGTCGCAATCGCCATGTTCGAGCGGATCGGCGGCAGCGCCACGATCGATCGACTGGTCGATCGCTTCTACGACCGGATGGATACGCTGCCGGAGGCGAAGATCATCCGCGCGATGCATGCGGACGACCTCGGCCTGATCAGGGATGTGCTGAAGCGCTATCTCACCGAATGGACCGGCGGCCCGAAACTCTATTCGGTCGAGAAGGGCCACCCGCGGCTGCGCCAGCGCCACATCGGCTTTGCCATCGGCGATGCCGAGCGCGACGCGTGGATGCTCTGCATGCGCGGTGCGCTGGAGGAGACGGTTGTGGACGCCGCAGCGCGGCAGGACCTCGACAAGGCGTTGTCCGGCCTCGCCGACTGGATGCGCAACCGCTAGTGATTTTTGCACGGGCGCGTAGCCCGGATGAGCGAAGCGACATCCGGGTCTTCACGATGACTTTCCCGGGTATCGCTTCGCTCACCCGGGCTACAAGAGTTGCGACCGCACCGCCTCCGCGCCCTCACGCAACAGCGGCAAAAATCGCTCGATCAATTCCTGCGCCGGCACGCGATCGACGTGCGCGCCCATGTTAATGGCGGCGACGATCACGCCGTCGTAGCGGCGGACGGGGACCGAGATCGAGCGGAAATGCGGCTCGGCCTCGCGGTCCACCAGCGAATAGCCCTGCGCGCGATCGGCGACGGTGCGCGCGAGCAGCACCTTGGGATCGGTTACCGTCTGCGGCGTCAGCGCTTCGCGCTTCGTCGCCGTCAGGCGCGCAGCAAGCTCGGCATCGTCGAGTTGACCGAGCATGGCGCGGCCGACCGAAGTGCAGAAGGCCGGAAGCCGGTAGCCGATTTCCAATCCGCCCGAGAACATCCGCGCCGGACTGCTGCGCGCGATGAACACGACCTCATCGCCGTCGAGCACCGCGAGCGAGGAGATTTCGTTGGCCGCTGTCGCGAGGCGGTCGAGCACCGGTTGCAGGACCGTGACGAGTTGGCTCGACCGCAGATACGACGCGGCGAGTGTCAGCACATGTGGCGTCAGCGAGAACAGCTTCCCGTCGCCACTGACGAAGCCGCCGCGCTGGAGCGTGAACAGCATGCGCCGCGCGGTGGCGCGGGGAAGCTCAGCGGCACGGGCGAGATCGCTCAGCGTCATCGGGCCGGCCGTGATGCCGAAGCATTGCAGCAGGCGCAGCCCGCGATCGAGGCTCTCGACGAAATCCGTCGCACGTTCGTCGCTCTCGCGTCGCTTCAGCTTGGGCATGGTGTCGGGTCATTCGTGCAAAATAGTGCTTGCTGCCGCGTCAAGGCATGCCATAATTCGCCCATTCGTTCAATAGGCGAACAAACGCCACTCCATAAAGGATGCACTCGCCATGATGAGCCAGGAGCAGAACGACCTGATCACCCGCACCGGTGCGAAGGACCCCTGCGGGAAGCTGATGCGATGCTACTGGCAGCCGGCGGTGCTGGTGGACGAGCTCGACGGCGATCGACCGATCCGTCCCGTCAGATTGCTCGGTGAAAACCTGGTGTTGTTCCGCGACGAGACCGGGCGCTACGGTCTGATCGATCGCCACTGCGCACATCGCGGCGCCGATCTCGCCTTCGGACGGCTCGAGCATGGCGGCCTGCGCTGCGCCTTTCATGGCTGGCTGTTCGACGCCACCGGGCAGTGCATCGAGACGCCGGCGGAGCCGAAGGACTCGAAGCTCTGCCAGAACATCCGTCAGCGCTCTTACCCTGTGGTGGAGAAGAGCGGCATCCTCTGGGCTTATCTCGGCGAGGGCGAGCCGCCGGCATTTCCCGAGCTCGACTGCTTCGTCGCGCCCGGCACGCACACCTTCGCGTTCAAAGGCCATATGGCCTGCAACTGGCTCCAGGCGCTCGAAGTCGGCATCGACCCCGCGCACGCCTCCTATCTGCATCGCTTCTTCGAGGACGAGGACACCTCGACGGCCTACGGCAAGCAGTTCCGGGGCGCATCGGCAGGCAGCGATCTGCCGATGACGAAGATTTTGCGCGAATACGATCGCCCGATCATCAATGTCGAGCACACCGAATACGGCCTGCGGCTGATCGCACTGCGCGAGATCGACGAGGAGCGCACCCATGTGCGCGTCACCAACCAGCTCTTTCCGCACGGCTTCGTCATCCCCATGAGCACGGAGATGACGATCACACAGTGGCACGTGCCGGTCGACGACGAGAACTGCTACTGGTACGCGATCTTCACCAGTTATTCGAACCCCGTGGACAAGCAGAAGATGCGCGACCAGCGGCTCGAGCTCTATGAGCTGCCGGACTACAAATCTCGCAAGAACAGGACCAACGATTACGGCTTCGACCCGCACGAGCAGCAGACGGCGACCTATACCGGCATGGGCACCGACATCAACGTCCACGACCAGTGGGCGGTGGAGTCTATGGGCGCAATCCAGGACCGCACCCGGGAGCACCTCGGCACGAGCGACAAGGCGATCGTGCAATACCGTCGGCTGCTGCGGCAGGAGATCGAGAAGGTCGCAGGCGGCGAGAAGCCGATGCTGCATCTCGACGAGGCCACCGCACGATCGATCCAGGGCCCGGCGACCATGGACGGCATCGGGCCGACCCGAGGCTGGGAGATCTACTGGATGGAAGTCGACGTCAAGCGCCGCCGCAGCGCGCCGTGGACGGCGCCGGTGCCGAAGGAGATTGCGGACAACGTGCATCGCCTGACGGCGGCGGAGTGATAATGCAGTTCGCCGCTAGCGAGGCGAGACGGCGGCTCCACATTCTCCGCTGTCATGCTCCGCGAAAGCGGGGCATCCAGTACGTCGCGGCCTCTCGTGAACACACGGACGTCTCTGGAATACTGGATCGTCCGCCTTCGCGGACGATGACAGTGTCCGCTATACTCTCGCCGAGCAAGAAGGAACTGCCAAAGTGACTTTCGTCGCGCGTCATGCGCTGTGGTCGGATGAGCAGAAGGACGCCGCATTGCGCGTGCGGCGCATCGTCGACGAGAAGAATCTCGAGGTCATCCGCCTCGCCTTCCCGGACCAGCACGGCATTTTGCGCGGCAAGACCATCGTCGCCTCCGAGGCGATCGCCTCGCTGGAGAGCGGCTGCTCCATCACCACCACCATGCTCGCCAAGGACACCTCGCACCGCACGGTGTTTCCGGTGTTCACGTCAGGCGGCGGCTTCGGCATGAAGGAGATGGAGGGCGCGGCCGACGTGCTGATGGTCGCCGATCCCACGACGTTTCGCGTTTTGCCATGGGCGCCAACCACGGGCTGGGTTCTCTGCGACCTCTATTTCAACGACGGCCGTCCCGTGCCGTTCGCGACGCGCGGGCTCTATCGCAAGGTGCTCGACGAGCTCGCAAGTCGCGGCCATGATTTCGTGGCGGGCCTCGAGGTCGAATTCCACATCTTCAAGCTCGACGATCCGCATATGCGCCCGGAGGATGCCGGCCAGCCCGGCACACCGCCTTCGGTGAGCCTGCTCAGCCACGGCTATCAATACCTCACCGAGCAGCGCTTCGACCAGATGGAGCCGGTGCTGGAGATCTTGCGGCGTGACATCGTCGCGCTCGGTCTGCCCTTGCGCTCGGTCGAGGTGGAGTTCGGGCCGAGCCAGTGCGAATTCACCTTCGCCCCGAAGAAGGGCATTGAGCCCGCGGACAACATGGTGCTGTTTCGCTCTGCCGTGAAGCAGATCGCGCACCGCCACGGCTATCACGCCACGTTCATGTGCCGGCCGAAGCTGCCGAACCTGTTCGCGAGCGGCTGGCATCTGCACCAATCGGTGGTCTCGCGCGCGAGCGGCGAGAACCAGTTCATGGCCAAAGACGGCGGCGAGCCGCTCAGCGCGTTCGCCCGCGCCTGGCTTGCGGGCCTGCTCGACCACGCCCGCGCGTCGACCGTGTTCACCACCCCGACCATCAATGGCTACAAGCGCTACCGCTCCTATTCGCTGGCGCCGGACCGCGCGATCTGGGGCCGCGACAATCGCGGCGTGATGATCCGCGTGCTCGGCGACGCCGGCGACGCCGCCACGCGCCTGGAAAACCGCATCGGCGAGCCCGCCGCCAATCCCTATCTCTACATGGCCTCGCAGATCCTCTCCGGCCTCGACGGGGTTGACCGCAAGCTCGATCCCGGCCCGTCTGCCGACACGCCTTACGAAACCAAGGCGCCGCTGTTGCCGAAATCGCTGCGCGACGCGGTCAGCGCGCTGAAGGACGATCCGTTCTTCCGCGAAAAGCTCGGGCCTGAGTTCGTCGATTATTACACCCACATCAAGAATGCCGAGATCGACCGCTTCCTGTCCGAGGTGACCGACTGGGAGCACCGCGAATATTTCGAGGTGTTTTGAGCCAGACACGCCCTCACCTCCCCGTGAGGCGACTTCGTCCGCTCAGTTCCGACGACATTTCACCGCTCCCGACGAACCATTTTCCAAGGCCCACGAAAACCGCCGGAAAGACGGGCGATGTAGATTTGCTCCGTGATCAACAAAGGAGTTCGGTCATGTGGGGTCATCTGTTCAGTTTGATCTATCGCCTGTCCTGCCGCGCCACTCTGATTGAGATCGGGGCGGGTCGCTCGTCGCGATAGAGGCCCAGCGGATTTAGGTAAGAGCGATTGACTAGCGAACGGAGGGTGTCATGCGAAAGCTGATCCTGATCGCGGCAATGTCGCTGCTGGCAAGCCAGGCCTATGCCGGCGGACCACGGAGCCTTAGCCTTGCGGCGACAAATGCGAGCCAGCAGACCGCCGAGCCGGGAACGACAGCAGCCACGCCGCCACAAGCTCCGGCGGCAGCACCCACGAATGTCCAGACGGCGACCACGGCCGCAGCTTCAACGTCTCCGGCAGCGACTGCGACGACAACCGCGATCGCTCCGGCCGCAACTCAGTCCAGTGCCGCGCCGATTGCCAGCACAAGAGAAACGACCAAGCCGAAACGTCGCCAGCCATCCACCGAGGCCCGCGTGATTCGCGAACTGCATCGGCACGGGATTTACTGGTGATTGCCAATGTCGTCCTGGCGAAAGCCAGGACCCATTACCCCAGGGAAAAGTTGTCGCACGCGGCTGCTAACCGCCAATCTTCGCCAAACTGAATTCGGTGGCTATGGGTCCTGGCTTTCGCCAGGACGATAACGTATGAGCGGCGCCCAGCATCGCGCCCTCACCCTCAAATCCCTAGATATTTGTGCTGCAGATCCGGCTCAGCCAACAGCTCGTCCGAGGTGCCGCTCCATACCGTCTTGCCGCGCTCGATGATGGTGTGGCGGTCGCAGATGCGGGCGAGGTGGTCGACGTTCTTGTCGACGACCAGGATCGACTGTCCCCGGCTCTTGAGCAGCGACAGGCAGCTCCAGATCTCTTCGCGGATCAGAGGCGCCAGGCCTTCGGTCGCTTCATCCAGGATGAGCAGCTTCGGGTTGGTCATCAGCGCGCGGCCGATGGCGAGCATCTGCTGCTCGCCGCCGGAGAGCTGGTTGCCCATATTGGAAGCGCGCTCGGCCAGGCGAGGAAACATCACGTAGATCGCCGCCAGCGTCCAGGGATTGCTGCTGCCGAAACGATCGGCCGCTGCCGCGACAAGGTTTTCGCGCACGGTGAGGTTCGGGAAGATCTGCCGCCCCTCGGGGACGAGGCCGACACCGAGTTGCGCGATCCTGTAGGACGGCTGCGTCCGCACTTCCGAGCCCGCAAAGCGGATGCTGCCGGCGCGCGCCGGCGTCAGGCCCATGATGGATCGGATGGTCGTGGTTTTGCCCATGCCGTTGCGACCCATCAGCGAGACCATCTCGCCTGATTTGACCGACAGGGACAAGCCGAACAGCACCTGGGACAGGCCGTAGCAGGTCTCGATGCCGTCGACCTCGAGCAGCGTGTCATCCATGGTGCGTCACCACATGGGCCTCGCCGAGATAGGCGCGCTTGACGTCCTCGTTCGCCCGAATCGCGGCCGGATCGCCGGAGGCGATGACGCGGCCATAGACCAGCACGGAGATGCGGTCGGCGAGCGCAAACACCGCCGGCATGTCGTGTTCGACCAGGACGATCGAGACCTCCTTGCGCAGCTCCTGGAGCAGCTGCACCATGCGCTGGGATTCGGTGACGCCGAGTCCCGCCATCGGCTCGTCGAGCAGCAAAAGTTTCGGCTTGCTTGCCAGCGCAACCGCCAGCTCGATCTGGCGACGCTCGCCATGGCTGAGCCTGGACACCAGGACATCGGCACGATGGACGAGACCGACGCGATCGAGCGCGGCATGCGCGGCATCGCGCAGGCCCTTCTCCTTGCGTGCATCGGCGAAGAAGCGGAACGAGGTGCCGGCATGCGCTTGCGCCGCGAGCGCGACATTGTCGGCGGCGGTGAAATCGAGCAGCAGCGAGGTGATCTGGAAAGAACGTGCCAGGCCCAGCGCGCAGCGGCGATAGGCCGGCAGATAGGTGATGTCGCGCCCCGCCAGCGAGACGCTGCCGGAATGCGGCTCCAGATGCCCTGTGAGCTGGCTGATCAGCGTGGTCTTGCCGGCGCCGTTCGGGCCGATGATGGCGTGCAGCTCGCCTGCCGCAACGTCGAGCGAGACGTTGTCCGTCGCAATGATGCCGCCGAAGCGGCGCACCAGCCTGTCGACGCGGAGCAGCGGCTCAGCCACGATTGAGCCTCCCGAGCAGGCCCATGATGCCGCCGCGGCCGAACAGCACGATCAGCAGCAGCAGCGGACCCATGATCAGCGCCCAGTATTCGGTGAGCTGCGACAAGAACTCTTCCAGCAACAAATACACCACCGCGCCGATGACCGGACCGAACAGCGTGCCCATGCCCCCGAGGATCACCATCACCATGAGGTCGCCGGAACGGGTCCAGTACATCGCGGCCGGGCTGACGAAATCGGTGTTGTTGGCGAGCAGCGCGCCGGCGAGGCCGCACATCATGCCCGAGATGACGAAGCAGACCAGCTGGTAGCGTTTCGAGGGAAAGCCGATCGCCTGCATGCGCTGCTCGTTGGAGCGCAGGCCCTGCAGGACGAGGCCAAAGCGCGAATTGACGATGCGCCAGATCAGGAAGACCACGCCGAACAGGCAGGCGAGGCAGAGATAATAGAATTGCGTGCGGTTCGACAGATTAATCAGCCCGGAGAAGTCGCTGCGCTTGTAGACGGTGAGGCCGTCATCGCCGCCATAACGCGCCAGCCCCGAGGCGACGTAATAGGCCATCTGCGCGAACGCCAGCGTGATCATGATGAAATAGACGCCGCGGGTGCGCAAAGACAGCGCGCCGATCACCAACGCATAAAGCGCGGAGGCCGCAAGCGCGACCGGAAACTGGATGAAGCCCGAGCCCACGCCTTCCTGCGCCAGCATGCCGACCGCATAGCCGCCGATGCCGAGATAGGCGGCGTGGCCAAAACTCATCATGCCGCCAAAACCCATGATGAGGTTGAGGCTCGCGGCCGCCAGGGCCAGGATGACGATGCGGGTGAGCAGCGTCAGGATGAAGATGTTGCCGGATGCTTGCGAATAGAGCGGCAGCAGCACGAGACCCGTCAGCAGCAGGACCGTGACGACCTTGCTCACAGTGAAAGCCTTCATCGGCGGTTGGCCGGAAACAGCCCCTCCGGACGCACCACCAGCACGATAGCCATCAGCAGATAGATCAGCATGGAGGACAGCGCGGGCGCGGCGGTGGAGGCCGCGGCGCCGCTCAGCACCTGCCGCAGCAGATTGGGCAGGAAGGCGCGGCCGAGGGTGTCGATCATGCCGACGAAGATCGCGGCCAGGAACGCGCCGCGGATCGAACCGATACCGCCGATCACGATGATGACGAAGGCGAGGATCAGAATGTTCTCGCCCATGCCGATCTGCACGGTGAGGATCGGCGCCTGCATCAAGCCGGCAAGGCCCGCGAGCGCGGCACCGAGACCGAACACCAGGGTGTAGAGCAGCTTGATGTTAATGCCGAGCGCACCGATCATCTCGCGATTGGAGGCGCCGGCCCGGATCAGCATGCCGATGCGGGTGCGCATCACGCCGAGATAGAGCAGCAGCGCAACCAGCAGCGCCACGACGATGATGGCGAGGCGATAAGCGGGATAGTGAATGCCCGGCAGGATCGGCACCGGCACGGTGAGCCAGGCCGGCAGCGGCAGCGCAAGGCCGGCCGGCCCCCAGATCAGCCGCACGGCCTCGTTGAAGAACAGGATCAGGCCGAAGGTCGCGAGCACGTGGTCAAGATGGTCTCGTCCGTAGAGATGCCGCAGCGCGGTCATCTCGAGCACGATGCCGAGCACGAGCGTCGCGCCGAGCGCCAATAGCGCACCGAGCAGGAAGCTGCCGGTCCAGGCTGCGAAGGTCGCGGCGAAATAGGCGCCCATCATGTACAGCGAGCCGTGCGCGAGGTTGACGAGATCCATGATCCCGAACACCAGCGTCAGGCCGGCGGCGAGCAGGAACAGCAGCAGGCCAAATTGCAATCCGTTCAAGAACTGTTCGACGACGAGCAGCATCAAAACTCTTTCAGGCGCACGCAGGTTCGCGCCGATGTTCGAACACGGTCGCCATCAGTGAAAGAGCTCCCCCTGCCTGGACAAGGCGGAAAAATGGGTAATGGCAGTATCGTTCCGAGGCAAGAGCGATTCGACACCCAACATGCACTTTGTTGCATGCCGATGCATCCGATCGGTCCTGGCCCTGCAATCGGTCTTGCAAGAAGACTGCCGCGCAGGATGGGTCAACCTGCCGCACCCAAACGGATCACCCTCCCTCCGTTGCGGGAGAGAGGGTGTGAATTCGTCGCAACGTGTGGATGGAGACGCCTAGTGCGACGTCATCTGCCGGCGAAGGTCATCCGGCTCGGCAAGCACGCTGTTGGCCGTCGAGGCCTCCAGCGCCGCCATCCGGAACAGATAGGCGAGCGTCGCCAATCCGGTGTCTTCCGCCATCTGCGCGAGTTCGAGCGCCATGTCGGACATGTAGCCCAGATTTTCGTCCTTGATCTGCGCCATGATCTGGCTGTCCCGCATCATGTTCGACATCTCAGGCGCTCTTTCGTTGCGCGGCAGCGAGGCCGCAGAGGTTGGCAAGGGCGATGCAATTGATACGCGGACCGTCCTGTTGGACGATGGAAGGCACGCCGATGCGATCATGCAGGGCATCGAGCGTCTCGCGGAGAATGTCGATCGTCGCCGCCATGGTCCATGCGTTCTCCACCAGTGCCGGCAGACCGAGCGGGGTCACGACGAAGCCGGCCTCATGAAAGCGCGGCAACCACCAGGTTTCCATGATCGTGCTGACCTGCGCGATCCCCTGACCGAGGCAGAACTCCTGCACGGCCGCCATCAATTGCAGGTTGAGCGCGCCGTCGCGGCGATCGCGCACGACGAAGTAGCGCGACCATTCCCAGACCAGAGGATCCACCGGGTAGCCGCGCACCGCTGCCAGATGGGGAAAGACCTCGCTCATCATCGAAGGCTTGGTGGTCGGGTAGAGCCGGTGACCGCCGATGACGCGGCGTCCCTCCAGCGCAAGCAGATAAACGGTGTCCTCGTCGTCATAGGAATCGATTTCGCGGCAATCCGGCCTGCGCAGCGTCTCCCAGCGCCGCTCTTCGACGAAGATGTCGTGCCGCAGCCGAAAATGCTGATCGAGTACATCTTCGTAAAGGTGGCGATTTACTGCAGAAATGGCGTGAATCATGAAAACCCCCATTCATCCTCAATGGAGGGCACCCTCTGCGAAAAGAGGATGGTTCGGTATTGGGAAATTTCCCAGTACGTCGCTTAGGGATTGATGATCTTGTTGCGAATCGCCAGTGCTACCGCATGCGTACGGTTGACGGCTCCGAGCTTGCGCCCGGCGGTTGCAAGATGCTCTTCGGCGGTGCGCTGCGTGATGTGCAGGATCTCGCCGATTTCCCAGGCCGATTTGCCCTGCGAGGCCCAGGCGATCACCTCGCGCTCGCGCGGGGTGAGGCGTGCCGAGGGATACGGCGCTGGATCGAGCAGACGGCGAATGTGGTCGAAGCCATACATCGCCATCAGGTGCAGTGCCGGCTTGCTGCGGGGATTGAGGTCGAGATGGACGCCCCCGAGCGACACCGCGGCCTCGTAGCCGGTGAGTCCGTGGATCGGCACAATGAAGCCGCGCGTCATGCGAAAATCGGTGGCGCGGTTCATCACCTCGGCCGCGTTCGGCTCGAGCTCCGCATCATAGGGTGCTTCCGACCATTCGAACGGGTTGACTGACTGGCGGCACAACCGCACCACCGGGTCGAAACGGTCGTAGTTATTTTCGGTGTAGAGACCAAACCAGCCCGCGGGCCAGCGCTTGGCGAGCACCATCTGTGCAAACTGTTGGTCGGGATTGGGCAACCCCGTCACGATGATGGTTTCAAAACCGAAGCGACCAAAGGCCGATTCGAGCGCATTCATGGCGTCGGGCACCTTGCGATAGGCCCCAAGCCCCTCGATGAAGTCGAGCGCTTCCCGGCCATAATCCACGGCGGACATCGGTGCGTTTCCTGACCCTCGCTGTGCGATATAGCACGTCTTGGGGCACTGCCTCAATTCACGGATTCCGTAGTTTCCCGGTATCCCATTGACCCCGAAGGCTTAATCTACTTGTGGAAGAAGGGACGTCAAGATACACCTACAATGTCTGAAGCGGGGAAACCACGATGGAAGACGAGGACATCGCCCTCAACAGCGTGCTCGGCCTGGAACTCAACCGCGTATTTTTCGCCGTCCGCGAAACGGCAAACAAGCAGAAGATCATCGAGTTCGCACGCGGGGTGCTGCAAAGCGAGCGCAGCAAGCCGGCAGAGAGCGCCACGCCGGACGGACCGGCGAGCTAGCACGCAATTGCTGTGAGCGCACGAACGGTCCGTTCGGCGCCATGCCTTCCTCTGATCTGAACCGAACAACCGAACGCGAATGTTTCCTTCCTTCTCCCCTTGTGGGAGAAGTGGCATAGGCGGCCTTCGGCCGCCGTTCTTAAAACAAAACGCCGACGCTTCGCATCGGCTATGGCGCCGGATGAGGGGTTGTTTCCACGCGTTCAAATGCGCGAGGCTCGTGCGGGGAGAGAACCCCTCACCCGCCTCGCGCTATCGCGGCGATCCGCCCTCTCCCACAAGGGAAGAGGGAAAGGCAGCGCCGACCACGATTACCTTCGGATGCCCAGGACATGATGACGCTGCGCCAGGTTGAAGTGATCCGTGCCGTGATGGTGACGGGCACGATCGGCGGCGCGGCGAAGCTGCTGAACGTTTCGGCGCCGGGCATCAGCCGCCTGGTGAAATATACCGAGCGCTCGCTCGGCATCCGCTTCTTCCAGCGCCAGAACGGCCGCTATTTCCCGACGTTGGAAGCCGAGAACATCTTCGAGCAGATCAACGGCGTCTACAAGAAGGTCGACGACCTCTCCGAGATCATCTCCAAGATCGGGCGCGGCGGATTGTCGGAATTGCGCATCGGCTCGGTGCCGAGCATTTCGCAAGTCATGGTGCCGCGCGCGATCGAGCGGGTCCGGCGGCGCTATCCGGATTTGGGCATCGACATCAACATCCTCAAGCTCGAGGAAGCCATCGATTATCTCATGCTCGGCCGCGGCGAGTGCGTGGCGATGAGCTACCGCCTGGAGCATTCCGGGCTCGACTTCATGCCGCTCGCCTCGGGCGAGCTCTATTGCATCGTGCCGCCGGGCCACGAGCTCGCCGGCCGCAAGCAGGTCTCCGCCGCCGAGATCACGCGCTATCCGCTGATCGGCATCGATCCCAACGATCCCTACGGGCGGATCATGGCCGAGATCTTCGCGCGCCACCGCCTCGAGTACAACATCACCATCCGCGCCCGCTTCGGCACCACGGTCTGCGCGCTGGTGAAGGCGGGGCTCGGCATCGCCATCATCGACCAGTTCACGGTGGCCCATGGGGGCTATCCCGGCATCGAGCTGATCAAGATCACCGAGCCGACGCGATTCGACACCTATATCGCGGTGAAGCGCGGCGCGCCGCTGTCGCTTCATGTCGAGTATTTCATCGAGTCCCTGCGCGCGGAGATGCGCGCGGTTGAGCCGTCGCGGGGCAAAGGCAGGGCCGCGCCGCCACGGGCGCGGAAGAGATAACATTATGTTAGGTTTGCAGCACAAAAGGGTAATTGTGTTAGACCGAGGAAAGGCTATCGTTCCTGGGGGAAGCCCCTTGGAATTGGGCGGATCTCCCCGCTAAAGGCCGGGATCAAACGCTCCCAACGAGACGATAGCGAACCATGTCAAAGCGCGGACCCGCCGCACCCAAAAAGCTCCTGACCGGCCTGATCGGCGCACCCATCGCGCATTCTGCCTCCCCTGCCATGCATGAGCGCGCCGCGGAGGGGCTTGGGCTGCGCGGCCATTACCAGCTCATCGAGGTCGCCGGCGCCGACGCGGGCGGGCTCCGCATGATGCTCGAGGGCGTGCGGCGGCTCGGCTTTGCCGGCGTCAACGTCACTTTTCCCTACAAGGAGGCGGTGGTCCCGCTGCTCGATGAACTGGCACCGGGTGCCGCCGCCATGGGGGCGGTCAACACCGTCGTCGTCAGGAACGGCCGGCTGATCGGCCACAACACCGACACGACGGGCTTTGCGCGCGCCGTCGCGCCGCTGCTGGCGGCCTCTGGAAACGCAGTCGCCGTGATCGGCACCGGCGGCGTCGGCAAGGCGATCGCGTTTGCCCTGGCGAGCCTTGACGTGACCGACATCCGTATCTTCGACAGCGAGCCGGCACGCGCCGAAAAACTCGCCGCGCTGCTCGACAAGCAGGGTGGCGCCAGGGTCGCCGCAAGCGTCGAGGCCGCGCTCGACGGCGCAACGGGCCTCGTCAACGGCACGCCGGTCGGCATGCTGCCGAACCGGGAAACGCCGGTCGCGCCGACGCTGCTACGTCAAAACCTGTGGGTCGCCGACGCCGTCTATTCGCCGCTGATCACGCCGCTGCTGGCGGCTGCCCAAGCCAAGGGCGCGCGGATCATGACCGGACGGGAGCTTGCGATCTACCAGGCCGCCGACGCTTTCGAACTGTTCACTGGCCTTGCCCCATCCACCGAGATCATGGGAGAGGCATTCGACGAGGTGATGGCGGCACGAAGCTCGGCCTGTCACGCAGCGTAACCGAAACGGCCGGACACAAGGCCGCGGACACCATCACGAAACAGGAGGAGAAACCATGAAATCGACTTTGCTGGCGGGCGCCCTGCTTGCCTTCGCGACTGCAACCAGCGTGCACGCCCAGGCGATCAAGCTCGCCGACGTCGCCGAGCTTTCCGGGGGCGGCGCCACCGTCGGCACCAACTGGAAGAACGGCATCGACCTCGCGATCGAGGAGATCAACGCCAAGGGCGGCGTGCTCGGCCGCAAGCTCGAAGTCACTCATGCGGATTCGCAATCCAACCCGGGCGTCGCGCGCGCGCAGGTGCAGAAGGCGCTCGACGCCGAGCCCTATGTGCTGCTCGGACCCGGCTATTCCGGCTCGGTGAAGGTGACCGCGCCGCTGGCGGCCGAAGCCGGCATCGCGCAGATCATGGGTGGCGAAGCCGCCGAGCTGACGCAAGGCGGAAACAAATTCCTGTTCCGCACCTCGTTCGGCCAGCAATCCTCGATGCCGAAGGTCGCCAAATACATTCACGACGACATGAAGGCGAAGTCGGTCGCCGTGGTCTGGGTCAACAATGACTTTGGCCGCGGCGGCCGCGATGTCGTCGTCAAGGAGCTCGACCGTCTCGGCTCCAAGGTCGTCGCCGATCTCTCCACCGAGGCGGGCCAGGCCGATTTCGCCGCCGACGTCGGCAAGATCAAGGCCGCCAATCCCGACGCCGTATTCGTCTATTTGAACGAGGAAGAGAGCGCACGCATCCTCAAGGAGCTGAAGCGCCAGGGCGTCACCGCACCGCTGATGGGCGAGACCACGCTGATCGGCCAGAAGGTGATCGAGCTTGCGGGCGATGCCGCCAACGGCGCGCGCGGCCATGTCGGTCTCACCACCGACGCGCCGGTCGACCTGATCAAGGCGTTTCGCGACAAGTTCGCGAAGAAGTACAATTACGTGCCCGACCATAACGGGCTGAAAGGCTATCTCGCGGTCTACATGGTGAAGGCCACCACCGACAAGATGGGCAAGGTCGATTCCAAGGCGTTCGCCGACACCCTGCATGGCCTGACCATCAAGGCCGCCGACGAGCCGGGCATATTGATGGACGTCACCTTCAGCGAGACCGGCGACATCGACCGCCAGAGCTTTCTGGTCGAGGTGGTCGAAGGCAAGCAGGTCGTGAAACAGGTGATGCCGAAGGTGAAGTGAGGTCTTGCCCTTCTGCCTCGCCCCGCCCTTCGCGGGGAGAGGGAGAAGGACGAGCGAGGAGAGCGGGGAGACAGAGCGCGAGCGCCGAGAGGGGAAAATGTCCAATCTGTTCGATCTTCTGGTCGCTGGACTTGCCACCGGCGCGATCTATGCGCTGGTCGCGGTCGGCTTCACGCTGCTGTGGCAGACCTCGCAGACCATCAATTTCGCACAAGGCGAGTTCGTGATGCTGCCGGCGTTCCTGATGCTGGCGGCGATGCATGCCGGCGCGCCGTTCTGGCTCGCGATCATCCTCGGCATCCTGCTTTCGATGCTCCTGCTCGGCCTCGCCTTCAAGATGCTGCTGGTGGATCCGATGTTGCGCCATGGCGTGCTGCCGCTCGCGATCGCGACCATGGCGCTCGCGATCGGTCTCAAGGAGGCCGTAAAGCAGTTCTTCAGCGCCGAAGCCTCACCCTTCCCCTCGATCGTGCCGACCGGCGACGTCTCCATCCTTGGCCATGCCGTCTCGCTGCAAAGCATCGGCGTCCTCGTCCTCGCCATCCTTGCCGTCTTCGGCTTGACTGCGCTTCTCAACCGCACCTCGCTCGGCCACCAGATGCAGGCGGCGGCGCAGAACCCGACGGTGGCGCGCATCATCGGCGTCCCGGTCGAGCGCATGATTCTCCTGACTTTCCTGATCAACGCGTTCCTGGTCGCTCTCGCCTCGCTGTTGATCACGCCGATCTACCTCGCGAAATTCACGTCGGGCGAGGTACTGGGCCAGGCCGCCTTCATCGCCGCGATCGTCGGCGGGTTCAACCAGGTGCGCGGCGCGATCGCAGGCGGCCTCCTGATCGGCGTGCTCGACAATCTCGCGGCCGCCTATGTTTCAACGCAGTACCGCGCCGCCGTGCCTATGATCTTCCTGATCGCCGTCATCCTGTTCCGACCGCAGGGCTTGCTCGGCCGTGCCGAGGAGCGCACCGTATGAGCGGCTTCGCCAAACCTCTCAAGATCGCGTTCGGCCTCATCGTGGTCGCTGCGCTGATCGTTGTCCCCATGAACTTCAACCGCTATGGCCTGTTCATCCTGAGCCAGTGGGCGGTGATGGCCATCGCCGCAATGGGCCTCAACCTCACACTCGGTTATGCCGGCCAGGTCTCGCTGGCGCAGGGCGCCTTCGTCGGCATCGGCGCTTACGCCGCGGCGATCATGACCACGCATGGCTGGCCGCTGCCGGCGGCGATCGTCGTCGCGATCGGCTTGAGCTTCGCGGTCGGCTGGGTGCTCGGCTATCCCGCGCTGCGGGTGCAGCATCACTACCTCGCCTTCGTCACGCTCGCCTTCTCCACGCTGGCCTTCCTGGTATTTCGCAACGAGAGCTGGCTCACCGGCGGCATCTACGGCATCTCCAATATTCCGCGTCCGCACATTTTCGGCATCGCGACCAACAAGCCGCTGCCGTTCTACTATGTCTGTCTCGGCTCGCTCGCTATCGTGTCGCTCGCGGTGTGGTGGCTGATCCGCTCGCCGTGGGGCCGCGCCTTCATGGTGCTGCGCGAAAACCCGCTGCGGGCGCAGTCGCTGGGCGTCGACACGCGGCGCTATACGCTGATGGCGTTCGCGATCGGCTCGGCGCTCGGCGGCGTCGCGGGGGCGCTCTATGCGCCGCTGACGCAATATATCGATCCCGTGCCGTTCAACCTGTCGCTCTCGCTCGACCTCCTGATGATGGTGATCGTCGGCGGCGCCGGATTCTTCCTGGGTCCGTTCCTCGGCGCGATGATCGCGGTGCTGTTGCCGGAGTGGCTGCGCTTCACCGAGGGCTATTATCTGATGCTCTACGCGATCGCGGTGATGGGGCTGCTGATCTGGTCGCCGACCGGCATTTTGGGAATCCTCGACCGCTATCTCGCCGAACGCCGCACCAAGGCGGCCTCCGCCCAGCGCGCCGTCGCAAAGTCCCGGCTGGAGACAGCGCAATGAGCGCGGTCCTCGAAGTCACCGACATCAAGAAGAATTTTGGCGGCATCAGCGCCGTCGGCGGCGTCTCTTTCGACGTCCGCGAGGGCGAGATCCTCGGCCTGATCGGCCCGAACGGCTGCGGCAAGTCGACCCTGTTCAACTGCATTCTCGGCCAGCTCACGCCGAGCGGCGGCGAGGTCAAGCTCGACGGCAAGGTCGTCACGGGCTTGCGACCCGCCGAGCTCAACAAGCTCGGGGTCAGCCGCACCTTCCAGCTCCTGCAAGTGTTCCCCAAACTCTCGGTGCGCGAGAACCTGATCCTCGCGGGACAGGAGCACCAGGGCAGCATGGCCTCGCGCCTGGTCGGCCGCTCCGATGCCGGACTGACGGAGGCCGCCGACCAGATGATCGGCTTTTTCAAGCTCGATCATCTCGCCGACGAGCCCGCCGGCGGGCTCTCCTATGGCCAGCAAAAGCTGCTCGACGCCGCCATGGCCTTCATGGGCGGACCGCGGCTGGTGCTGCTCGACGAGCCCGCCGGCGGCGTCAACCCGTCGATGTTGACGGACCTGAAGGAGCGGCTGGTCGCGATCAACCGCGAGAAGAACGCCACCTTCGTCGTGATCGAGCACAACATGGAATTCGTGATGTCGCTGTGCTCGCGCGTGATGGTGATGGCGGAGGGCAAGGTGCTGGCGATGGGACGACCGGACGAGGTGCGAAAGAACCCCGCCGTGATCGAAGCCTATCTCGGACATTGAGGAACCAGCCATGAGCGATCCGATCCTCTCGGTTCACAATCTCGTCGGCGGCTACGGCAAGATGACGATCCTGAACGGCACCACCTTCGCCGTGCCGCAGGCCACCATCACCACCATCATCGGCCCGAACGGCGCCGGCAAGTCCACCGTGTTCAAGGCGATCTTCGGCCTGCTCAAGCTGCGTGAGGGCAAGATCAACTTCGCCGGCCGCGACGTCACCCATTTGAGCCAGCGCGCGCTGCTCAATGCCGGCATCTGCTACGTGCCGCAGGGCCGCAACATCTTTCCCGAGCTGTCGGTGCGCCACAATATCGAGCTCGGCGGCGTTTCGGCGGGCAAGGGCATCGACCTGCAGAGCCGGATCGAGGCCGCGCTCGACCTGTTCCCGGCGCTGCGGCGGAAATCGACGCAGCAGGCCTCCACGCTATCCGGCGGCGAGCAGAAACAGCTCGAAATCGCCCGCTCGCTGCTGCTCGAACCGAAGCTCGTTCTGATCGACGAGCCCTCAATCGGCCTGTCGCCACTGATGGTGCAGCAGACTTTCGACATCCTGAAGAGCTTGCGCGACCGCGGTGTCACCATTCTGATGATCGAGCAGAACGCCCGCTCGGCGCTGGAGATTTCCGACATCGGGATCGTGCTCGAGCTCGGCCAGACCCGCATGGTCGACAAGGCGGAGCGCATTTTGAATGATCCCCGCATCGGACAATTGTTCCTCGGCGGCGCGATGGAGGACAATGCAGCATGACCAAACGCTCGATCGCAACGGTCTCACTCTCCGGCGCTCTCGACGAAAAGCTCCGCGCCATCGCATCCGCCGGATTCGACGCGGTCGAGATTTTCGAGAACGATCTGCTGTCGTTCGGCGCAGGTCCGCGCGACATCGCAAAGCTCTGCGGGGACCTCAATCTCGAGATCTGTGCGTTTCAGCCGTTCCGCGATTTCGAAGGCATGCCGGAGCCGCAGCGTTCGCGAAACTTTGCCCGCGCCGAACGCAAGTTCGACCTGATGCAGGAGCTCGGCACCGATCTGCTGCTGATCTGCTCCAACGTGTCGCCGGCCGCGCTCGGCGGCATCGACCGCGCCGCGGATGATTTTCGCGAGCTTGGCGAGCGCGCGGCCAAACGGTCTTTGCGCGTCGGCTACGAGGCATTGGCCTGGGGACGCCACGTCAACGATTACCGCGATGCCTGGGAGATCGTGCGGCGCGCCGATCACCCCGCGATCGGTGTCATCCTCGACAGCTTTCACGCACTGGCCCCCGGCTTTCCGGTCCGCGCGATGGCCTCGATCCCCGGCGACAAGATCTTCCTGGTCCAGCTTGCAGATGCGCCGAAGCTCGAGCTCGACATCTTGTCGTGGAGCCGGCACTTCCGCTCCTTCCCCGGCCAGGGCGATCTGCCGGTCGGCGAGTTCATGGCCGCGATCGCGGCGACCGGCTATGCCGGGCCGCTGTCGCTGGAGATCTTCAACGACCAATTCCGTGCCGGCTCGGCCGTGCAGACCGCGGTCGACGGCCTGCGTTCGCTGATCCTGCTGGAGGACCAGCTTGCACCGGATTGGCCAAAGCTCATCGGCGAACCCTTGGCGCCCAAGCCCAAAAGTCGCGGCACGGGATTCATCGAGTTTGCCGTCAACGAGACCAAGGCCGGCGAACTCGCCCGCCTGCTCGCGCAGCTCGGTTTCCGCAAGACCGGCAAGCATCGCAGCAAGGCGGTGGAGCGCTGGTCGCAAGGCAAGGTCGAGCTCGTCGTCAACTCCGAGACCGACGGCTTTGCGCATTCGCACTACGTGACGCATGGCCCCGGCGTCTGCGCCATCGCGCTCGATGTCGACAATGCCGGCCTCGTTATGCAGCGCGCCGAAACACTGAAAGCGCGCACCTTCTATCAGCCGGTCGGGCCGGGCGAGCTCGAGATTCCCGCGATCCACGGCGTCGGCGGCAGCCTGCTTTACTTCCTGGACCAGGCCGGCAAGAACTGGGACACGGATTTCGAACAGGTACCGAGCGACGCTCGCGCGGACGCCCTGCTGGCCGTCGATCACATCGCGCAGTCGATGCCCTATGACGAGATGCTGTCGTGGCTGCTGTTCTACACCGGCATCCTCGACCTCAAGCGGCTGCCGCAGATGGAGATCGCCGATCCCAGGGGCCTCGTGCAAAGCCAGGCCGTCATCAACGGCGACCAGAGCCTGCGCTTCGTGCTCAACGGCTCATCCGCCAACCGCACGCTGCCGGCCCGCTTCATCTCGGAGTTTTTCGGCTCGGGCGTGCAGCACGTCGCATTTACGTGCCGGGATATCTTTGCGGCAGTCGCGGAGATGCGCAAGCGCGGCGCGGATTTCCTGGATATCCCGGACAATTACTACGACGACGTCGAAGCCAGATACGACCTCGCACCCGAGCTGATGAGGCAGCTGCGCGCCAACCACGTTCTCTACGACCGCGAGGGCGACGGAGAGTTTTTCCAGGTCTACACCCACATCTTCGACGAGCGGTTTTTCTTCGAGATCGTGGAGCGGCGGGATTATCAGGGCTTCGGCGCGGCCAATGCCGGGATCAGGCTTGCCGCGCAAGCGCGCGAGGTGCGGCCCGCGAGCATGCCGCGCGTGTAGCTTACTTTCCCTCTCTCCTTGTGGGAGAGGGTGGCTTGCCGCAAAGCGGCGAGACGGGTGAGGGGTTCTCTCCGCGAGACCTTACTTTTGAATACGCGGAAACAAACCCCTCATCCGGCGCTTCGCGCCACCTTCTCCCACAAGGGGAGAAGGGGCATCGTGCTTGTGGCTACTTCATCGCGCATTTGTCGTGGAAGCGATCCTGGTCGTTCTCGACGATGGTCGCGACCGTCTTCAGCGAGAGCTGGCCTTCGCCGTCCTTGACCACGTCCTGGAGGTAGAAGTTCTGCACCGGGATGTGGTTCTTGCCGTACTTGAACGGGCCGCGCAGCGACTTGAAGTTGGCCTTCTCCATCTCGGCCTTCATCGCGTCCTTCTTGCTGGTGTCGCCCTTCACCGCGACCACGGCGCTGTTGATGAGCTGGGCCGCGTCGTAGGCTTGCGCGCCGTAATAGGTCGGACGCAGCCCGGGGTACTTCTTGCGATAGTCGGCGACGAAGCGCTTGTTCTGCTCGTTGGGCAGATCATTCACCCATTCCTGCGCACCGGGCACCCCGAGCGCGTTCTCCTTTTGCAGCGGCAGCGACAGCTCGTCGACGGTGAAAGCCGTGTAGAGCGGCATCGTGCTCTTCAGCCCGGCCTGCGCATATTGGTTGAGGAACTGCACGCCGGCTGCACCGGGATAGAACACGAAGATCGACTCGGCACCCGAGGCCCGCGCCTTGGAGAGCTCGGCGGAGAAGTCGAGCTGGCTCGGCCAGACCGTGTATTCCTCGCCCTTGACCTCGCCCTTGAACGTGCTCTTCACGCCCGCCAGCATGTCCTTGCCGGCGGCGTAGTTCGGGCCGATCAGGAACACGCTCTTGACGCCCTTCTGGTTCATGTAGAGGCCCATGGCGGCCGGCGTCTGGTCGTTCTGCCAGGAGGTCGAGAACACGTAAGGCGAGCAGAGCTCGCCCGCGAGCTGCGACGGACCGGCATTGGCCGAGATCAGGAAGGTCTGCGAGTCCACCGCGGTCTTGAGCGAGGCCAGCAGCACGTTCGACCAGATGTAGCCGACGATGAAGTCGACCTTGTCGGACTGCACCAGCTTCTCGGTCTTCTGCTTGCCGACGTCGGGCTTCTGCCCGTCGTCCTCGTAAATCACCTCGACCGGCTTGCCGTCCATCTTGCGGCCGATGTGATCCAGCGCGAGCTCGAACGAATTGCGCATGTCGTTGCCGATCACGGCGGTCGGGCCGCTGAAGGTCGAAACGAAGCCGATCTTGATGGTGTCGCCGGCGGATGCCGGGCCTGCCAGCACCAGCGCCGCTGCGCCCGCCAGCCAGAATGCCGTCCTCATAACCACTCCCCTCCATATTATTATGCCCGGAAGCAGGGTGATTGCCGCCCCGGGGTCATCTCTATTGAACGCAAAATCTGTCGCGCCGCCAATGGTTCAGCGCCCGCCCTGCACCATATTTCGCCCCGAACGGCGATAGCAAGAAATATAATTCTACTTACTTCGGCTAAGGCTGCGGCGCTTTCTCGCGGGCGCGATACACCCGGCCTATGCCTCGATTGACGACGGCTATTGGACCGCGGCGCCTGATCAGCGTTTAGATGAGGATAGAGCCGCGAGATTCGGAAGGGCGCATCATGACCACGACACCGCACCGCGTCGTCATCGTCGGAGCCGGTTTCGGCGGGCTGGAGGCGACCCACCGGCTCGCCGGCAGCCCGGTCGAGATCACGCTGATCGACCGCCGCAACCATCATTTGTTCCAGCCGCTGCTCTATCAGGTCGCCACCGCCTCGCTCGCCACCAGCGAGATCGCCTGGCCGGTCCGGCACCTGATGCGCGACCGGCGCGATGTTACGACGCTGTTTGCGACGGTCAGCGGCGTCGATGCCGACAGGCGCTGCGTGCTGATCGACGACGGCAGCGAGGTGCCTTACGACACGTTGGTGCTCGCCACCGGCGCGCGTCACGCCTATTTCGGCCACGACGAATGGGAGCAATGGGCGCCGGGTCTTAAAACACTGGAGGACGCGACCACGCTGCGCCGTCATATCCTGGTGGCGTTCGAGCGCGCCGAGCGTGAGACCGATCCGGCCAAACGCGCGGCACGATTGACTTTCGTCATCGTCGGCGCCGGCCCCACCGGCGTCGAACTCGCCGGCACCATCGCCGAGATGGCGCACCACACCTTGCCAGCCGACTTCCGCAACATCGACACCAACAAGGCGCGCGTGGTGCTGATCGAGGCGGGTCCGCGGGTGCTGGCAGGCTTTCCAGATGATCTCTCGGCCTATGCCCAGGCCTCGCTGGAGAAGATCGGCGTCGAGGTCGTGCTCGGCCAAGCCGTCACTGAGATCAACCGCGAGGGCGTGGTGTTCGGCGGCAAGCTGCTCGAAGCCAAGACACGAATCTGGGCCGCCGGCGTGCGCGCCTCGCCCGCGGCGGAATGGCTGGGCGCACCGGCCGATCGCGCCGGGCGCGTCCAAGTGGAGGCCGATCTTACGATCCCCGGTCATCCCGAGATCTTTGCAATTGGCGACACCGTTTTGATCAACGCTTGGGACGGCAAGCCTGTGCCCGGCATCGCGCCGGCCGCCAAGCAGCAGGGCCGTCACGTGGCCGAGACCATCAAGGCCCGGCTGCGCCAGGAGCCGACAGGCCCGTTCCGCTACAAGCACTCCGGCAGCCTCGCGCAGATCGGCAAGCGGCTGGCGGTGATCGACTTCGGCCGCATCAAGCTGCGCGGCACCATCGCGTGGTGGATCTGGGGCATCGCCCATATCTACTTCCTGATCGGCTTGCGCCACCGCCTCAGCGTCGCCCTGAGCTGGCTCTGGATCTACGCCCGCGACCAGCGCGCCGCGCGGCTGATCACGCAGGGATCGAGCAAGGTGGTGTAGGGCTTCTTCTCCCTCTCCCCGTTCTTACGTGGAGAGGGTTGGGGTGAGGGGCCTCTCCGCGAACGAGATATTGGTGAGACCTGTACCCCCTCACCCGGATCGCAAGAGCGATCCGACCTCTCCCCGCGAGCGGGGAGAGGTTAAGTGAGGCGCGATCGCCGCCCCTACTTCACCAGCTCGCACCCACCTTCCGTGAGCGGTCGAAACGCCTGCTCCGCAGAGATCGTCGAGACCAGCTTGTAATAGTCGTAGGGATATTTCGACTCCTCCGGCTTCTTCACCTCGAACAGATACATCGGATGCACGACGCGGCCGTCCTGGCGGATCGTGGTGTCGCCGAACAGCTTGTCCTTGCCCTTGAACTTTTTCATCTCGGGCACGGCATCCTTGGCATTGTCGCTGCCCGTGACGGCGACCGCGTTGAGATAAGCGAGCGTGGAGGCATAAACTCCGGCCTGGTTGCCGCTCGGCATCTTGCCATTCATACCCGGCCGCGCCGCGAAGCGCTTGGCGAAGGCGCGGGTGTCGTCATTCATGTCCCAGTAGAAGGCTTCCATGAGCTGGAGCCCTTGCGCGACCTTGATACCCATGCCGTGGACGTCGTTGATGAAGAGCAGGAAGGCGACGAGCTTTTGTCCGCCCTGCTGTATCCCGAACTCGGCCGCCTGCTTCACCGCGTTGATGGTGTCGCCGCCGGCGTTGGCGAGCCCGATCACTTGGGCCTTCGAGCCCTGCGCCTGCAACAGGAAGGACGCGAAGTCGGACGTGCCGAGCGGATGCTTGGAGGAGCCCAACACCTTGCCGCCATGCGCCTCGATGTATTTCTGGGCTTCCGCCTCGATGCCCTTGCCGAGTGCGTAGTCAACCGTGAGGAAATACCAGTCCTTGCCGCCGCGCGACATCATCGCGGCCGCCGTGGTGTTGCCGGTCGCCCAGGCGTCGTTGACCCACTGGATAGTGTTGGGCGAGCAGGCCTTGCCGGTGAGATCGGAGCTCGCGGTGGACGACGCGAGGAACGTCATGCGGCTATCGCGCAGCAGCGTGTTGATGGAGAGGCCAACGGCCGAGTTCGGCACGTCGACGATGGCGTCGACGCCCTCGACATCGAGCCATTTGCGCGCGATTGCATTGCCGACGTCGGCCTTGTTCTGGTGATCGGCATAGACGATCTCGACCTTGATGCCCTTGCCGCCGCCGTTGAAATCCTCAGCGGCCATGCGCGCGGCCTCGACCGATCCCATGCCGTTGGTGTCCTGGAAAATGCCGGAGATGTCGTTGAGCACGCCGACGCGCACGACATTGTCCGAGATCTCGGCATTTGCCGCGCCGCCAATCAGGCTCGCGGCCAGCGCAAGCGTCCACTTCAAGTTCTTCATTGTTCCCTCCCCTGTCGTATTTGTTGTTTGCGATGACGACAGCGTCAGGCTGGCGTGATGCGCACAGGCAGGCTGTCGAGCCCGCGCAGCGTGTTGTTGAAGCGGCGCTGCGGCTCGCCCATGATCTCGATCTTTGCGATCCGGCGGGCCAGCGCCGCGAGCATTGTCTCGCCTTCGAGCCGCGCGACCAGCTGGCCGACGCACATGTGAATACCTGAGCCATAGCCAACATGGCCGGACGTGCGGCGGGTTATGTCGTAGCTGTCGGGCTTGTCCCAGCGCCCCGGATCGCGATTGGCAGCCGCCAGGAACATCAACACCTTCTCGCCCTCACCGATGGTCGCGCCTGACAGTTCGACTTCGCGCGTGGTCGTGCGGAAGAAGGTCTGCACCGGGCTTTCAAAACGAACGGCCTCCTCGAAAGCGTTGCGCGCGAGCGTAAAATCGTTGCGCAGGCGCTGCCACTGCTCAGGGAAGCGCGCGAGACAGTAGACCGCTGCACCGATGCCGTTGACTGTGGTGTCGAGGCCCGCTGACAGAAGCGAACGCACCAACAGCGGCGCTTCGGTCGCGGTGATGGCACCCTCGCCGACATGGGCGTGGATGCAGGCGCCGATGCCGCCGGGCGTGAGGCTGTCCCGCTGGCACTGCTCGGTGACGTAGGCCTGGTGAGGCGCCGAGCGCGCGATCGCCTCGTTGCGCAACTGGTTCGGCGGGCCGAAGGCGTTGAACACCAGGCTCGCATAGGGAATGAGATTCTCGCGTCCCTCAGGCTTAAGCCCGAGCGCATCTGGGAAGATCGACAGCGGATAGGCCTCGGCAAGGTCCGTGATGGCATCGAAGTTGCGCTTCTCCAGCAGCGCGTCCACACGCTCTTCCGCTGCCGCGGCAAAGCGGTCGCGCAGCCCCTTCATCACCGTCGGCGACAGCACCTTTGAGAGCACGGCGCGGGTGCGGGTGTGCTCGGGAGGATCGGCCTCGAGGATCAGGCTGGGCGGCCGCCACGGCGTCTCCTTCGCGAAATCGGCGAGGCCGACGCCACGACTGGAGCAGAACGTTGCGGGATCGTTCAGCACGGCATGAACTTCGGCATAGCGCGCCACGCCATAGACGTTCCACTTGTCGAGATAGACGACAGGTCCCGCCTCCCGCAGCAGCTCATGCGTGGGATAGGGATCGGCGAAAAAATCCATCGCGAACGGATCGACGTCGAGATGCGGGACGGCCGACGAACCGCTAATTTCCTGGGAGCTGGAAGTGCTCATGGAAGTCCTCCCTCATTTTGATCTTGTGAAAGGGCCGCGCTTACCTTTAGGTCTCCAGACACGCCGCGAGACAGAATCCCGACATGCCGCCGCCTTCGACCAGAGCCCGCCAGAAACCTGCGCCCGCCGAGACGGGACCGACGCTCGATCTTGACCGCTACGTCCCCGCGTTCATCACCTTCATCGCCAACAAGCTCTCGAACAGCGCCACCGCGTTCTATCAGCGAGAGTTCGGCGTCAACGTCACGGAATGGCGGATCATGTCGCTGCTCGCGATCGAGCCCGGCATTCCCGCCTCGCGCATCTGCCACGTCATCGGTTTCGACAAGGGCCCGGTGAGTCGGACGCTGGCCAGCCTGGAAAAGCGGGGGTTGATCTCGATCCGTACCGATCCCAATGACGGGCGCACCCATTCGATCTCGCTGACGGCGAAGGGCCGCGCCATCCATGACAAGGTGATCGTCGCTGCATTCGAGCGCGAACGGCGCCTGTTGTCCTGCCTGGACAAGGACGAGCGCGAGGTGCTGATCGACCTGTTGCGCCGCCTGCATGAAAATCTCGGCGCGGTGACCGGCAGCACCGAGACCTGACGGGCCACACAGCGGGCGCTGAGCCCTGTCATTTCCAGGCATGCGCCAACATTCGCCGGCGGCACCCTCTCTGCCGAGCATAGCTTCCTCCGATCCGACGCGGCGGTTCCTCCCGCCGTCATCCGTGTCTGGAACGGTTCGCATAAATTAGTTGCTTGGGCAACAAAAGAATCGTGCAGCATAATGCGGCAGGGCGGCTGGCGTAGTTGGGTTTGCCGAGCTCTCTTGTCCCGGACGCGCTGCAGCGTGAAACGCTGCTGCGCAGAGCCGGGATCCAGAGATGCCAATCACGAAGAATGGCCCCGGCTCTGCAGCGCATCACTGCGTGCTGCGCTGCGTCCGGGGCACAGGCCCAAGCGCTACAGACCGATCCACTCGCCCGGCGCATCGTCATCCAACCGCGCCACCGCATCGGCACGGCGCGTCAGCACCGCGCGCTGGTTGATGTAGCCCTTGTCGGTGATCTCGCCGCCGTCGACCGACGGCGGCTCGGCGAGCAGCAACGCGCGCGTGGCGTGGCCGGAGGAGTTGGCGCCGTGTTGCTTCAGTTTCGCCAGCCCCCGCGCGATCGCGGCTCTGATCTTCTCATGCGCGAGCACGTCGTTCACGCCTGCGGTCTCGGGCAGGCCGGCATGCGCGCGGCACGCAGCGATGTTCGGAAACACCAGGAAGCGCACCTCGTCGCCGCCATGGCCGGTGACGACGATGTCCTGCGCGAGCGGCGCCAGCGCGGCGATGCCGGCGAGGCGCAGTGTGCCGACACTGACCCAGGTGCCGGAATTGAGCTTGAAATCCTCCGCGACGCGGCCGTCAAAGAATAGGCCGCGTTCGGGCCGGTTCGCGTCGGCGAACTTCACGGCATCACCGATGAGATAAAAGCCCTCGTCGTCAAAAGCCTGCCTGGTCAGCTCCGGCGCCTTCCAATAGCCCGGCGTGACGTTGGGGCCGCGCACGCGCACCTCCAGCTTGTCGCCGGAGGTAACGAGCTTCAGTTCGGTGCCGGGAATGGGCACGCCGATATTGCCCGAGCGCTCCGCGAGGAAATGGCAGTCGGTGGCCAGCGGCGACGTCTCGGTCGAGCCCCAGGCCGAGACCATCGGCATCGCGCGGCCAACAGTCTTGACGGAGAGTTCTTCCAGCGCATCCCAGAGATTCTGCGGCAGCGCCGCACCGGCGTAGAACGCGAATTTCACCTCGCTGAAGAAGCGGCGACACAGCTCCTCGTCGCCGCGCAGCGCCGCGATCAACATGTCGAAGCCGCGCGGCACGTTGAAATAGACCGTCGGCATCACGCTTCTGAGGTTGGCGAGCGACATCGCAAACAGACCGGGCGCCGGCTTGCCGCCGTCGATATAGAGCGAGCCGCCATTGCGCAGCACGAGATTGAAATTGTGGTTCGCGCCAAACGTGTGGCTCCAGGGCAGCCAGTCGAGAATGACCAGATCGTCGCGCGCCCGTTCGAGAAAAGTCCAGGTCTGCGCCTTGGCCTGCTGGCTGGACGTCAGCATGCGCTGGGTGTTGATCACGGCTTTCGGCGTGCCGGTCGAGCCCGAAGTGAACAGGAGTTTTGCGATCGTATCGGGCGTCACCGCGGCGAAGGCCTTTGCGACGTCGGGGCTCTCGGGCGTTGCCGCGATAGTGCGAAAGGCCAGCGCATCGGCATCGTCGGCATTGCCGCTGATAATCTGCGCGCTATGCAGCGGCTTGATCGCGGCCAGCGCCGCCGCAAACGGCCTCGTCGCGGAGACATAGATCGCGGCGGGCTCAAGCAACGCGATCATGCTCTTGAGCTTGTCGAAGTCCTTTGACATCAGGGAATAGGCCGGCGAGATCGCCGCCGAGGGCACGCCGACATGCTGCGCCGCCAGTGCCAGCAGCGCATGATCGATGCTGTTGTCGGAGAGGATCGCGAGCGGGCGCTCCGCGCCGAGACCGTGCGCCAGAATCCAGGACGCCGCCGCGCGCACCTGGCGCAGCGCCTGCGCATAGGTAACGGTGCTCCATGGCGCTTCGGCACTGCTGCGCTCGGCGAGGAAAATCGCGTCGGGCCTCTGCCGCGCCCATTGCTCCAGCCAGTCGCCGACGCAGCGCGCGCCATCGCGCAGAGGCTCGGGCGAGCGCAGCACGATGCTGCCGTCGGCGCGATGCTCGGCAACGGTTCTGGGTGTCGCAAACAGGCTCGAAGCATCACCGCGTGGGGCGGCTGTCATGGTTTCCTCCTCGCCCGGAAGCCGGGACCGGTCGCAGCCTCGTCGCGGACCGCGTTGGCCAGCATGTTGGCCACGACAATTGTTCGGGCGCAAGCTGGGGCCAGGTGGGACGGCCCGCCGCCGTTCAAAGGGCTGGTCGCCGCGCATCCGCGGCATGGATTGCTGGCTGCACCTGATCTAGCTGCCTATTATTTGCGCAAATGCTCGTAACAGGGCGCTGACACGAAGGTCCGCCGGAGCTCGAAATATCCCACAAGCCACTGATCTCTCGGTAATATCCGCAGCACTTGTCCTGCCCGGATTCTGTACACAATGGCACATCGCTTGCTTCGATCGGGGTGAAGAGACGTAGCCGGAGATTTGTCGCCATGAAGGCTGAAATGGGGGCTGAGCAGCCTGAAACGGTCGCCGCGATCGTGGCCGCGCATCGCGCGGGCACGCTCACACCGGCGCAGACGGTCGCGCGCACCTATCAGCGCATCCGCGACCACAACGACCCCGCCGTCTTCATCAGCCTGCGCGACGAAAAGGACGCGATCACGGAGGCCGAGAAGCTCGCCACCAAGGACGCCGCCAGCCTGCCGCTCTATGGCGTGCCGGTCGTGGTGAAGGACAATATCGACGCGCTGGGATTTCCGACCACCGCGGCGTGCCCGGCCTTCTCGTATACCCCGACACATGATTCGACCGCGGTGCAGCGGCTGCGCGCCGCCGGCGCGATCATCATCGGCAAGACCAATCTCGACCAGTTCGCGACCGGCCTTGTCGGCGTGCGCTCGCCCCACGGCATCCCCAGAAACGCGATCCGCGAGGACCTCATTCCCGGCGGCTCGAGCTCGGGATCGGCCACCGCCGTCGGCGCCGGGCTGGTGCCACTGTCGCTCGGCACCGACACCGCCGGCTCAGGCCGCGTGCCGGCGATGCTCAACAACATCGTCGGTCTCAAGCCGAGCCTCGGCATGATTTCGACCGCTGGCCTGGTGCCGGCCTGCCGGACGCTCGACTGCATCTCGGTATTCGCTTTGACGGTCGACGACGCCGCGCTGGCGCTCTCCGTGATGGCAGGTCCCGATCAGGCAGATCCGTTCTCGCGCGACCGGCCGCTTGGCGCGATCACCCCGCTCCCGGCAAACCTGCGCCTGGGCGTGCCACGCAGCGGACAGCTGATCTTCTTCGGCGACAAGAAGGCGGAAGCGGCTTACGCCGAGGCGCTGAAGCGCTGGACCGCGCTTGGGGCAACGCTCGTCGAATTCGACCTCGAGCCGTTCTATGAGACGGCCCGACTGCTCTACGAGGGACCGTGGGTGGCCGAGCGCTATCTCGTGATCCGCGACCTGCTCGCCTCGGCACCGGAGGCGATCCATCCCGTGACGCGCGAGATCACCGCGGCCGGTGCGCGGTTGATGGCGACGGACACCTTCTCCGCGCTCTATCGTCTGCAGGGCCTGCGCAAGATCGCCGAACGCACCTTCACCAATATCGACGCGCTGGTGCTGCCGACGGCGCCGACGGCCTATACGACCGCGCAGGTGCGGGCCAATCCGGTCGAGCTCAACAGCCGGCTCGGCACCTATACCAATTTTGTCAATCTGCTCGATCTCTGTGGTCTCGCGCTGCCGGCGGCGATGCGCGCCGACGGCATCCCGTTCGGCATCACAATTCTTGCACCCACCGGGCACGATGCGCTGCTCGCCAGCATCGGCCGCGTGTTCCATGCCGATACCAAACTGACGCTTGGCGCAAAGGGCGTCGTGCAAGCCTCGCTGGCGCCGCTTGCCGCAAGCGGCGTCGACGAGATTCCCATCGCCGTGGTCGGCGCGCATCTGTCCGGCATGGCGCTGAACGGCGAACTGAAAGCGCTGAACGGCCAGCTGATCGAGGCAACCAGGACCGCGGCGGACTACAAGCTCTACGCATTGAAGACCACGCCGCCAAAGCCGGGCATGCTGCGCGTCGAGGCCGGCAAGGGCGCGTCGATCGAGCTGGAAATCTGGTCGCTGTCGTCGTCCGCCTTCGGCAAGTTCGTCAACGCGATTCCCGCGCCGATGGCGATCGGCACGGTGCGGCTGGCCGATGGCCGCAGCGTGAAGGGATTTCTCGTCGAGCCCGAGGTGCTGGGCGAGGCTCGCGACATCACCGCGTATGGCGGCTGGCGGAAGTATATGGCGGAAGCTACGACAGCGTAGGTCTCGTAGGTGGGCAAAGCGAAACGTGCCCGCCATCACCGTCAGCTTGGGGAGATGGTGGGCACGGCGCTTTGCGCCTTTGCCCACCCTACGCAACCGTGCGCGCGCCCCTAAACCGACACCGCGTAGATCTCGTACTCCCCGCGCACCAGCTCGATATGCGCGCGCATCGCGGCGGCGGCGCCCTGCTTGTCGCCGCGCATGATGGCGACGACAACGCGGTCGTGCTCGGCTTGCGACTTGGCGAGACGGCCGAGATTGCGGAACTGGGCGCGGCGAAACGGCTGTACGCGCACGCGCGTCGCCAGCGTGATCTCGGCGATGTAGCCGTTCTGCGATCCCGCATAGATCGCGTTGTGGAAGCGCTCGTTGACCTCGTGGAAGCGCTCGGGATTGCCGGCGTAGCTCAACACCCGCAGTTCTTCGTGGATGGCTTCCAGGCCGTGACGCTCAGTGGCGGACATGCGCTCGGCGGCAAGACCCGCACACAGCGCCTCAAGCTCCGCCATGGCCTCGAACATGCCCGTCAGCCGTTCGAACGAGGGCTGCGCCACCACCGCGCCGCGATGAGCGCGCGCTTCGACGAGGCCGCTTGCCACGAGCTGGCGCAGTGCTTCCCGCACCGGCGTGCGCGAAACGCTGAAGCGGCGCGCAATGTCGGTCTCGTCAAGCGGCGCGCCGGGCGGCAGAGCTCCGCGCACGATCTCGTCGGCGAGCTGCAGGCGCAGCTCCTCGGCGCGCGTGACCTTCTGCGCGGATGGCGACGCACGATCGACACGCGGCACCGCCGGTTCGGCCGGCAGCGCTCCGGGCGGAAGATCGTCAAGCGTCATACGGTCAGGTCTCTTTCGACTCGTCGATGATGCTGACATGGGCGGCGACGACGCGCCAGCCCTCCGGGAATTTTACCCAGGTCTGCATCTGCCGGCCGACCTTGCCCGGCATCGTGTCGCGATAGAACAGGGTGGAGGCAACCGCGGTGTCGCGGCCATAGCTGGTGATCACGGTTTTCGCGGTGCGGCGATTGAGGCCGACCGCCGAGCGGCCGGCGCGAAAGCCGGAGATTGCTTCATAGCCGTAGAGGTTCTCGCCGATGCCATAGCGCAGCGTGCGGGGATCGTTGCGGAAGAGCTCGCCGAGCACGGCGACGTCGTTGGTGATCAGGGCCTGCTCATAGCGCTCGAACGCAGCTTTGACGTCTGCGATCACCTCGGGGAGATCGATCTCCATCTCAAAATCCTCTTGGGCTGGGCGCGGCGGCAACACCCATCTTCTCCAACGCGAACGCGACGCGCAGCGCGATGTCCTCGCGCCATGGCGCGGCGATGATCTGCACGCCGATCGGCAGCGGATCGAGCGGCACCGGCACGGCGACCACAGGCAGGCCGATGAACGAGATCGGCTGGGTGTGGATGCCGATATTGGCGCGCACCGGCATCTCGACGCCGCCAAGATTGAAATTGACCTGGCCGAGCTTCGGCGCGGTGCATGGCGTCGCCGGTGCGATCAGCACGTCGACGGATTTGAAAATCTCGGCGAGTTGCGCGCGATACCAGCGGCGGAATTTTTGCGCGCGGTCGACCAGCGGCGCCGGCACCATGGCGCCCGCAATCAGCCGGTCGCGCACGGCGGGATCGAAATCGTTCGGCCGCTTGCGCAGCCGATCGAGATGCAGCGAGGCGCCCTCGGTGGTGGTGATGACATAGGCCGCCGCGCGGGCGCGCGCAGCTTCGGGCACGTCCACCACGCGCGTTGCGCCCAGCGCCTTGGCGACGCGGCTGACGGCTTCGACAGCTTCCGGAAACAAATTGGTCTGGAAGTACCCGCCGGCGATCGCGATGCGCAGGTCGGACACCGGATTGGCAAGCAGCGGTGTCGTCGGCTCCAGACCACGTGTGGTGGTGCAGGCGGCGTCGTCCGCATCCGGCCCCTGCATCGTGTCATAGGCCAGCGCGAGATCGGTGACGCAGCGCGCGAACGGGCCGAGATGATCGAGGCTCGCGACGAACGGGAACGAACGCGCACGCGAGAGCCGGCCATAGGTCGGCTTCAGGCCGAAGATGCCGCAGAACGAGGACGGCACGCGGATCGAACCGTTGGTGTCGGAACCGAGCGCGATCGGCACCAGCGCGCCACCAACGGCGCTGCCCGAGCCGCCGGAGGAGCCGCCGCTCATCCGCGTCGTATCGTGCGGATTGCGCGAGGGACCGTCATGGACGTTCTCGCCGGTGAAGTCGTAGGCGTATTCGCCCATATTGAGCGCGCCGACCAGCACGGCGCCGGCCGCTTCCATCCGCTCGATCAGCGTGGCGTCGCGGCTGGCGGGCACGCGGTCTCGGTTGATCTTCGAACCCGCGCGGGTGGCGAGGCCCGCGATGTCGAACAGATTCTTCACCGCAAAGGGCACGCCGGCGAGCGGGCCGACGGTCTTGCCGGCGGCGATATCGGCATCGATTGCGCGCGCTTTGGCGCGGGCGCGATCGGCGGCGATGTCGGTAAACGCATTGAGGATGGTGTCGTGCTGCTTGATGCGCGCAAGCGCTGCTTCGGTCGCATCGAGCGCGGACATCTTGCGGCCCGCAACCGCGCTCGCGATCTCGGAGGCCGTCATCTCTGGCTTGGTCGTCATGGCGGCGTCAGACCGTGAACACGGGCGCCGGCTCGGCCTCGTCCGGCAGCGCGAATTCGTCGACGAGGCGGCCGAGCCGCAGCGAGACCTCGAGATTGGCGCGGATGGACGCCCTCCATGCTTCCTCGACGGGCAACGCCAACGCTTTGGTGACAGCGTCGATATAATCGTCCAACGGTTCGGCCATCACGCTCCCAAACAAGCTCTCAGTGTGCGCCCAGTGTCTGCAGCGGCGGATGCGGGATCGCCGTCAGCAGCTCCTTGGTGTAGTCGTCCTGCGGATCGCTCAAGACCCTCTCGGAAGATCCTTCCTCGACGATTCGACCCGACCGCATGACAATGACACGATCGCACAACAAGCGCACTACGTTCAAATCATGCGAGACGAACAGATAACTCATACCTAGCCGGGCCTTGAGGTCCTGGAGCAGATTGAGGACCACGGCCTGGACCGAAACGTCGAGCGCGGCGGTCGGCTCGTCCAGGATGACGAGTTTCGGGTGCAGGGCGATGGCGCGGGCGATGCCGACGCGGGCCTTCTGGCCGCCCGACAATTGGTGCGGGAAGCGATCCAGCAGATTGTGCGGCAGGCCCACCATGGTGGCGAGCTCCTCGCAGCGGGCGCGGAGCGCGTCGCGCCCCCTGACGTCGCCGAGCTGCATGATGGGATCGGCGATGGCACGCACGGCGGTGAAGCGCGGGTTGAGGCTGTCGGTCGGATCCTGGAACACCATCTGGATGCGGCTGCGCTGCGGCAGCCGGGCAAAGCCGGCGGGCGCGATGCCGCCGATGTCCTCGCCGTCGAACTGGATCAGCCCCGAGGTCTGGTCCAGCAGCCGCATCACCATCATCGACGTGGTCGATTTGCCGCAGCCGGACTCGCCGACCAGGCCGACGCTCTCGCCGTGACCGACCGTGAAGCTGATGCCGTCGACCGCGCGGAACACGTCGGGCTCTACAGGCGGCTTGCGGCCGAACAATTTCCCGAGCGTGGCAGTGGCGCCCTGACGGGGATATTCCTTGACCAGCTTGTCGATGAGGAGAAGGGGCGTCTTGCCCGCCGCGGCGGTCGGAGCCAATTCCGCGGATGCTGCGCTCGTGGCGGCGAGTGCTGCGCCTTCCTCCTCCGGCAACAGATCCCGCAGGCTCACGCCGAGCCGCGGCGTCGCGCGCATCAGCTTCTTGGTGTAGGGGTGCTGCGGGTTGGCGAAGATGTCGGCGGCCTTGGCGGTCTCGACCACCCTGCCCTTTTCCATCACCACAACGCGGTCGCAATAGGCAGCCGCGAGACCGAGGTCATGCGTGATCAGGATGGTGGACATCGCCTTGCGCTTGGTCAGCTCGACGATCAGGTCCATCACCGCCTTCTGCGTGGTGACGTCGAGGCCAGTCGTCGGCTCGTCCGCGATCAGCAGCTGCGGATTGCAGGCGAGCGCGAGCGCGATGACGACGCGCTGGCACATGCCGCCGGACAATTCGAACGGATAGGCGTGATAGCGCTCGCGCGGGCGGGCGATCTTGACCTGCTCCAGCGCCTCGATCGCCTTTTCGCCGCGGTCCGAAACCATGGCCTGCTGGACATGGGTGCGCAGCACGTCCTCGATCTGGTCGCCGACCTTCCGGATCGGGTTGAGCGCGGCGCGCGGATTCTGGAAGATCATCGAGACTTCGCGACCGCGCAAATCGCGCATCTGGTCTTCGGTCGCAGCCTTGACGTCGATGCCCGAGAACATCACCGAGCCTTCGGCGATCCGCCCCGCGCGGTCGAGAATGCGCATCACCGCGTAGGAGGTCACCGATTTGCCGGAGCCGGACTCGCCGACGATCGCGAGCGTCTCGCCCTTGGCGACGGAAATGTTGACGTGCTGCACCGCCTTGACGATGCCGCGGCGGGTGGTGAATTCGACGGTAAGGTCCTGGACGTCGAGCAGCGGCGGGGCGGTCATGGGCACCTCCCAACTAAAAATGGCGAAAACAACCCCATGCACAGTAGAATGAGGTTGATTTCATTGGGGAATTTCGAGCGAAAAAGTACGCCTAACCCAGCCATCACGTCCTCCGCTGGGGGTCGACGATGTCGCGCAGGCCGTCGCCGAGGAGGTTGAAGCAGAACACGGCGATCATCAAAGCGAGGCCCGGGAATAGCGCGATCCACCATTCGCCTGACACCATGAAGCCGGCGCCTTCGGCGACCATGATGCCCCATTCGGCCGTCGGCGGACGGACGCCGAGGCCGATGAACGAGAGACCGGCGGCATTGAGGATGGCGTAGCCCATGGTCAGCGACATCTGCACGATCATGATCGGCATGATGTTCGGCAGGATATGCACGAGCAGAATGCGGAATTCGCCGTTACCGGACAGACGCGCGGCCTGCACGAAGCCGGCGTTACGGCGGACATTGGCTTCGGCGCGCGCGACGCGGGCATAGAGCGGAAAGTTCACGATGGCCGTGGCCAGGATGATGTTCTGCACCGTATTGCCGAGCGCGGCGACGATGCCCATGGCGAGCACGAACAGCGGGAACGCCATGATGGTGTCGGCGACGCGGCCGACGATGCGATCGGTCCAGCCGCCAAAATAGCCGGCCGCGATGCCGGCGAGCCCGCCCATCAGGAACACCAGGGCGACGGAGGCGACCGCGATGAACGTATCGAGCCGCGTCGCCACCACGACCCGGCTGAAGATGTCACGGCCCAATTGATCGGTGCCGAACCAGTGCGCGGCCGACGGTGGCTTCAGCGACGCCACGGTGTCGGACGCCAGCGGGTCATACGGCACCACATAGGGGCCGAAGATCGCGGCAAGGAGGATCACGATCAGCAGCGCGAATGCAAAGCCGGTGACCTTGTTCTCGCCGAGCACGTAGCGGGTCTGGTCGAGGAGCGCGACGAGACCCGACGTGCGCGCGGGGCCGACGGGTTCAACAGCAGGCGCAACGGTGCTCATGATTAGCCCTCCAACCGCACGCGCGGGTCGATCACGCCATAGAGAATGTCGATCACGAGATTGAGCAGCACGTACATCACCGCCATGGTCAGCACGAACCCCTGCACCGGCGCGAAGTCCGACGAGATCAGCGCTTCGACGGCGTAAGAGCCGATGCCTGGCCAGGCGAACACTTTCTCCACCAGCACGTTGGCGCCGAGCAGGAACGAGAACACCATGCTCAGCGTGGTGATGACGGGGAGCATCGCGTTGCGGAAGGCGTAGGTGACGATGACGGTCGCCGGCGACAGGCCGCTGGCACGCGCGGTGCGCACGAATTCGGAGGACAGCACCGCCAGCATCGAGGCGCGCGTCATGCGCGCGATCGGCGCCAGCGAGAAGATCGCAAGCGTCGTCGCCGGCAGGATGAGCTGGCTGCATGCCGAACGGAACGCCTCGAAGTCGCGCGCGATCAAGGTGTCGATCAGATAGAAGCCGGTCACCGTCGGCGGCGCGCTGTAGAACACGTCGAGCCGGCCGAGCGGCGCGGGCGACCAGCCGAGCCGGAAATAGAAGACATAGACCAGCACGAGACCGGTGAAGAACACCGGCAGCGAGACGCCGGCCGTCGTCGTCACACGACAGAGATGATCGACCCATGAGCCCGGCCGGGTCGCCGCCAGCACGCCGAGCGGGATGGCGATCACAACCGAGACGATGAGGCCGAGCAGCGTCAGCTCGGCGGAGGCCGGCAGGCGATTGCGGATCTCGGCCGCGACCGGCTGGCCCGTCGTGAGCGAGTTGCCGAAATCGCCATGGGCGAGATCGTTGGTGTAGCGGAAGAACTGCTCGATCAGCGGCTTGTCGAGGCCGAGCTTTTTCCGGATCTGCTCGACGGCTTCCTTCGTTGCGGCGGGTCCCGCGAAATACGCCGCGGGATCACCCGGCAGCGCGCGCGTGAGCAGGAAGGTGACGATGACGACCCCGATCAGCGAGGGAATCGCGAACATCAGGCGCTTGCCGATCATGGTCAGCATGGCGACTTCCTCTTGCGCGTTGAATGAACCCGACACGCGGCCACTCGCTCCGCTGCGTTCCCTCCCCCCTTGTGGGGGAGGGGTGGGGAG
>NZ_JBVVPP010000005.1:43872-132252 GCF_055811315.1 Bradyrhizobium sp. MI1.4
TTTGCGCCGCCCGCGGGCTCGGCCCCCCCCCCCCCCCCCCCCCCCCCCCCCCCCCCCCCGCCCCCCGCCCCCCCGCGCGCCGGGGGGGGGGGGGGGCGGCGGGCCGCCCCCCCGCTCCGGGAGAGATCGGAGTTTGTGGCTACCCCTCTCCCCACCCCTCCCCCACAAGGGGGGAGGGAGCCTGAAAAGCGTGCTCACCTCACTGCGAAGGACAGCGCCCGCCATCCCCTCACCCCTTCGCCATCGCGCGATAATCCAGCCTCCGGTGGAACCAGTATTGGTAGCCGCTGATGTTCTTCTGCATCGCGACGTTGACGAACGGCTGGTACAGCGGGATGCGCGGGATGTCGCTATAGGCGAGATCGACGAAGCCCTTCACGTCGGCGTCGTAGGTCGCGGTGTCGCCGGTGGCGGCAGCATTGCGTGCGCCGTCGATGAGCTTGTCCATCCCCGCCGACTTGTAGCTCATGGTGTTGAAGACGGAATTATTGCCGTGGTAGCACCAGTAGAAGAAGTATTCGGGGTAATCGAGCCAGCCCGAGAATACGTTGGTGAAGAGCGGCATTTCCTTCTTGTTCAATTCGGTGCGCCAGTTGGCGCCGGGCACCTTGTTGATGGTGGTCTTGATGCCGATCTGGGCCAGGCTCTCCTGCACCAGCACGCAGAGCGGCTCGTTGACCCCCGCGAAGTTGAGGTCGAACGAGATCGTGGTCTCGAAGCCGTTCGGGTAGCCGGCCTCGGCCAGCAGCGCCTTCGCCTTGTCCATGTCGGTGTTGTATTTGTGCGGCTGCGGCCAGGCGACTTCGGTCGGCTTGTCCTTGGGCGCCCCGAACATCGGGTTGGCCAGCCCGAACATCACCGCGTCCATGATCTTCTGATAGGGAATCGCGCAGGCGACCGCCCGACGTACCTTGGGATTGTCGAACGGCGGCTTGGTCACGTTCATGCCGATATACTGGATGCCGTTGGAGAACGGCAGCGACACCACGTTGAGCTTGCCGCTCGCCTTCATCTCCTGGAAATCCTTGAACGGCAGCTCATAGGAGATGTCGGCGTCGCCGCGCTCCAGCAGCGCGCGGCGATTGCCGGCCTGCGGCACCATGCGCCAGATCACGCGCTTGATCTTCGGCAGCGGGCCACCGACCCAATCGTCGTTGCGCTCCATCACCACTTCCGTGCCGGCGGTCCACTTCGTCACCTTGTAGGCGCCGGAGCCCGCGGTCTGCTGTTTGGTGAATTCGAGTCCCCAGGGATCCTTCTCGCTGGCGTTCTTCTTCACCAGTTCGGAATTGATGATGCAGGGCACGATCACCGCGAGATCGGGGATCGTCAGCTTGTCCTTCTTCAGGAAGTCGACACGTACCGTGTAGTCGTCGATCACGACGAACTGCTCGGGTTTCGTGAGCGAGCCCGCGCTCATCTGGAAGGTGGGAAAGCCGCCGACACTGACGGCGCGGTCGAGCGACCACTTCACGTCCTTGGCGGTCACAGGCGCGCCGTCGTGGAATTTGGCGTTCTTCTTCAGCTTGAAGGTGACCGACATGTCGTCGATCTTGAACTCCTCGGCGAGTTCGCCCTTGAACTTGTCGCGGTCGTAATAGGGCACGCCGCCGGGGCCGGTCTTCATCTCGTGGCTGAGCAGGCGGTCGTAGCAATTCCAGGACACCTCATAGCCGGGCACGTTGGTGCCGACGCCGTGGATATCGAGATTGTTGGGGCCGCCTTCCGAGACGATCAGCAGCGTCTCCGAGCGCGCATCGGCCTTGGCCGACGAGATCACGGACGGCATGGCCGGAAGCGCCGCGCCTGCGGCCAATCCGGAAACGGACTTGAGGAAATCGCGGCGCTTCATGGAATGGCTCCAACACAAAAGTTTTCTGGTTGGAACTGGATTCGCAAGGTTCGTGCCAAGGCTTAAGCAAGGATTAAACCAGCATAAGCCTATGAAATGTTTATGGGAAAAGGCTGCTATCCGGGCCGTCGATCAGAAGCCAAGCCGTCGGACATTGCATACAAACAGGTATATTTGCCTAAAAAATAGGCTTTCGACAATACCAGCCTATTGCGTGAGCGCGTCTCGCCCCTAGGTGGCGCGGCTATCGATCGCGGCCCGTCACCCCGGCCAGATCAGCTCCTGAAGTTCGACCAGATCATCCGCCTGCTCCTGCCAGCCCTCGATGCAGATGTGGCTGTTGAGGTCGCTGGCGCGATGCAGCAGCATCAGGGCCATCAGCCGTCGCTTGAGCGCGAAGTCGAGCTTCGCATAGCCAAAGCCTTCGAGCAGGTTGCGCACCCTGCCCGGCCGGCCCGCTGCCATGAAGGCGCTAGGGCCGAGCAGATCGTAGTCCCGCCATCCCGCCAGCACGTCGCCGAAGTCGAACAGGCCGGCGAGCGAGCATTGATCGTCGTGGCGGGCGAGCAGGAAGTTCTCCGGAATGTATTCGCCGATCAGGATCACCGGCGACGCATCCATCGGAATGAGCGCGGCCGCATCACGCAGGAGATCGTCGAGGCCGGCGAGGAATTTCGGCGCCAGGCCGAGACGCGTGTGCCGCGCCTTGCAGCCCTGCATCTGGGCCCGCATGAAGTCGTCCCAGCGCGGCTGGATCTGCGCGAGTGAGCCGAGCGGCGCGCGCTGCACGGCGGCGATGGTCTCGCCGATCTGTCGCAGCACGCGCTCCTTCTGCGCTTCCGGCAACGACGGCCAGACCTCCGAGCCGAGCGTGCCGGCAAGGCGTGTGATGATCAGATAAGGCCAGCCGTCGCGATCGCCTTCCGCGACGATCTCGGGAATTGGCAAATCAATGCGACCGGCAAGTTGGGCCAGCGAGCCGTGCTCGGAGACGAACTGCGCGCGGAGCAGCGGCGGGAAGATTTTCAGGATCAGGCGATCGCCGAGCCCGACCACGAGATTGGTGCCGGTCGCAAAGACGTGCGGCGCGCTGGCATCGAGATCGTGGCTGCGGGCGATGTCGAGCGCGATCGGCAGCCATCGCGGAGGGTCGGCGCGAAAGGCGCGAAAGCTTGCCGCGTCGGCGCAGTGAGGGAGTTTCATCGACATCGTAACCTAACGGCTGTTGAGCTCGTCATGCCCGGGCTTGTCCCGGGCATCCACGTTCTTCGTGCTGCGGCCAAGGCGTGGATGGCCGGGACAAGCCCGGCCATGACGCTGTGGAATGGCCTTGCGCCTTAACGCCGAGCTACCATCCCTCCCCCTACCTATCCGGGCTGGCGCGCTCGAACTGGCGCAGGATCTTGTTGCCGCGTTCGACCGCAGCATCGAGCGCGGCTTGCGCGCTCTTGCGGCCGGCAAAGGCCTGCTCCAGCTCGTCCTCGATCGCGCCGCGGATCAGCACGAAGGAGCCGAGCCGGATGCCCTTTGAATTCTCCGTCGGCGGATGCAGCGTGATCTCTTCGAACGACATCGCCGAGCCCGGATTGCGCTCGTAAAAACCTTGCGCGCGCGTCAGCTCGAAGGCGGCGCGGGTGACAGGCAGATAGCCGGTGTTCTGGTGCCAGGCGGCCTGCACGCCAGGCTGCGACAGATAGGCGAAGAATCGTGCCACGCCTTTGTATTCCTCGCGCGGACGGTCGCGCAGCACCCACAGCGTGGCGCCACCGATGATCGAATTCTGCGGCGCACCCTTCACGTCGGGCCAATACGGCATCATGCCGTAGCCAATCTCGAACTTCGAATTCGCCTTGATGTCAGCGCGCGTCGCCGAGGAGCCGATGAAGATGCCGCATTCGCCGTTCTGGAAGCGCGGCTCGGCCGACTGGCCGCGGCCGCTATAGTCGAACACTTTCGTTTTCTGCCACTCGCTGAGCTCGGAGACGTGACGCACGAGAGACGGATTGTTGATGGTCAGCTCGGCATCCAACGCGGCAAAGCCGTTCGCCCGCGTTGCCAGCGGCAGATTGTGGAAGGCTGAAAAATTCTCGACATGGATCCAGGACGGCCAGGAGGTGGTGAAGCCGCACACCGCGCCGCGATCGCGCAGGCGTTTTGCAGCAGCGCCAAGCTCCGGCCAGGTCTTCGGCGGCGCCTCCGGATCGAGCCCTGCGTCGCGGAACATGGTCTTGTTGTAATAAAGAATCGGCGTCGACGAATTGAAAGGGAAGGACAAGAGATTGCCGGCCGCATCGGTGTAGTAGCCGGAGACCGCGGGAAGGTAGTCATTGAGCGAGAACGGCTCCTTCATGTCCCGCATCAGGCTGAACACGGGATAGATCGCGCCCTTGGCCGCGGTCATGGTGGCGGTGGCGACCTCGTTGACCTGGACGATCGCGGGCTGGCTGCGCGAGCGGAAGGCGAAGATCGCGGCCGTCACCGTCTCGGTGTAACTGCCCTTGTAAGTTGGCACCACGCGATAATCCGGCTGCGAGGCGTTGAAGTCGGAGGCGAGCTTTTCCAGTTGGCGGCCGAGTTCGCCGGACATGGCGTGCCACCACGCGATGTCGGTCGCGGCCCGCACCGGCGCGGCCAATGAGAGGGCCGCAAAAACGGCGACGACCTGCGAAAGGCGCGATGCTGAAGTCACGATGGCTCTTTCCATGCCGCACCGACGAAAGCGGCTGCCCCTGCTTAAGGCGCGGCATTTGCGGTTTCAACCGGGAATGAGCCCCGGCCGCGCCGCACAATCACGTCGAGGCGCCCGGCGGGATGGCCTTCCCACGACCATCTGCTAGATTGCATTGAACCTTTTCCTCCCGCCATAGACTCCACCACTGAGGGGTTGAGTGTGCCAGTGTTGAACCGTGCCGAACGCACGCGGACCGGGGTGGTTTTCGTCGCGCTTTTGATCGCCCTCTGCGCGACGGGAGCTGCTGCGCGTGAGTTCCGCGCCGCCGACACCCAGACCGAGGATTATCCGACCGTGCAGGCGCTGCGCTACATGGGCGCCCTGATCGCCGAGCGCAGCGGCGGTCGGCACGAGGTCAAGGTCTTCCACTCCCGCCAACTCGGCGAGGAGAAGGAGACCATCGAGCAGACCCGGGTCGGTGCGATCGATCTCAACCGGACCAATGTGGCGCTGATCGGCAATTTCGTTCCGGCGATGAACGTGCTGGCGATGCCGTTCCTGTTCCGGTCCATCGAGCACATGCAGAAGGTGCTGGACGGGCCGATCGGCAGCGAGATCCTCGGCAGCTTCGAGCCCTACGGCTTCGTTGGCCTCGCCTTCTACGATTCCGGCGCGCGATCGATCTACAACGGCGCCCGCCCGGTCAGAAACGTCGCGGACCTCAAGGGATTGCGGATCCGGGTGCAGCAGTCGGAGTTGATGAGCCAGATGATCCGCGCGCTCGGCGCGGAGCCGGTCGAGATGCCCTATGGGCAGGTGCTTGCCGGGCTTGCCAACCACCTGATCGACGGCGCCGAGAACAACTGGCCATCCTACGTGACGACGGACCATTACAAACATGCCGGCTATCTCGCCCTCACCGAGCACACCATGAGCCCCGAAGTGCTGGTGATCTCGCTGAAGGCCTGGAAAAGCCTGTCGGCCGACGAGCAAACCATCTTCAGGGAAGCCGCACAGCGCTCCAGCCGCTTCATGCGCGAGAAATGGCGCGACCTGGAGGAGCAGTCGCAGCGCAAGGCGGAAGCAGCGGGCGTCACCATCGTCAGGGATATCGACCGCAAGCCGTTCGAAGACGCGATGGTCGCGATCTACGCCAAGGCCGGGCAGGATCCGGCCGCGGCCGCGCTGATCGAACGCATTCGCAAGGTGGAGTGAGGCCTCTTGCCCGGGCTTGGACACAGCGAGCATGCAGACAGGTCGCCCGGCCCGATGGGGCGGCTGCGCGCGCGGCTGGTCGGCGTGCTCCGGGCGGTGCCGATCCGTTGGCGCATCCTGTCGATCGCGGCGCTGAACTCCGCCGTGGTCATCGTGCTGGTCGGGCTGATCTGGAACGGCTCGCAGGTGCTCGGCTCAGCCTGGGACGACGTGCGCCAGGTGCGCGAATCCGACCGGATTCTGGCGCTGCTCGAAAGCGAGACCGGGCGGCTGCACAATCTGATCCACCGCTACATCAACCAGCCGAGCCCCGACCTGTTCGCCGAGATCCTGCTGCTGCGCGAGGCGGTGCTGGGGACGCTGACCAATCGCGCCGCCAAGGACCCGATGCTGTCGGGCTCGGTCGAGGAGCTGGAGCGCACCACCGACCGCTTCCTCAACGGCTTCGGCGAGCTGCGCGGCGTGCAGGCCACCATCGCGAAGACCTACGAGGATCAGGTGCAGGCACCGGCCAGGGACATGGCCGGCCTTTACTCCATCATCGAAGGCGCCACCGGCCATCGCGACGCGCTGATCTGGCCTTCGCTGGGCAAGTCGCGCGAGGCCTTCACCGCGATGCTGGTCGCGGCCAATTCCTACTATCTGTCGCTGTCATCGGGTGCGGCCGACGACGCCCGCCGCAACACCGAGACCATCGAGAAGACCATCCCCGTGATGATCGATCTCGCCGACAACGACCTCCAGCGCATGGCGCTGCGACGACTCGCCGCCCGGACCGCCGCGCTGCGCGAGGGTTTTGCAAAGCTCTCCGAGCAGCTCACGAACCGTACCGAGCTGCTGCGCAACACCATCGACGCCAACCAGGCCGAGGCGATCGGCGCCATCGACGATCTCTCAACCAAGATGCGCCAGCGCGAGCAAAAGGCGCAGGAGACGTTCGACCGCACGCTGGCGGACATTTCCCGTCGCGTTCTCTCCATCGCCGTGATCTTCCTCGGCATCATCCTCACCGCGGGCGTGCTGATCGCGCTGTCGATCCGGCTGCCGCTGCAGCAGATCATGGCGGCGATGCGCGCGATCACGCTCGGCGACCTCGGCCGCGAGGTGCAGGGCACGCGCGCGCGCGACGAGGTCGGGGCCATGGCGCGCGCGGTGGAAGTGTTCCGCGAGAACGCCATCGCGAAGCGCCAGACCGAGGACGAGCTGCGCGCGTCCAAGGAGAAGGCCGAAAGCGCGCTGCTCGAGCTCAACGCCGCGCAGCAGAATCTGATCGATGCCGAGAGGCTCGCAGCCCTCGGCGGCCTCGTCGCCGGCGTCGCGCACGAGGTCAACAACCCGATCGGCATCAGCCTCACCGTTGCGTCGAGCTTTGCCCGGCGCACCGAGATCTTCGAGGCCCAGCTCAAGGGCGACGGCGGCCTGCGCCGCTCGCAGCTGGAAGAATTCGTGCAGTCCTCGCGCGACGCTTCGCAGCAGCTCGTCGCCAACCTCCAGCGCGCCGGCGAGCTGATCCAGTCGTTCAAGCAGGTTGCGGTCGACCGCTCCCATGCCGAGCGGCGGCAGTTCTCACTCAGCGAAGCCACCGAGCAGATCATCGCGAGCCTGCGGCCGGTGCTGAAGCGGTCGCCGATCACGCTCCATGTCGACATGCCCGAGGGACTGCTGCTCGATGGCTATCCCGGCTCCTACGGCCAGATCCTGACCAACCTATTCCTCAATGCCGCCAACCACGCCTTTGCCGACGGCCGCGCCGGCACGATCACGATCTCGGCGCGGCCCCGCGGGGCCGACGACGTCGAGATCATCTTCACCGATGACGGGGCCGGCATGACCTCCGACGTGCAGCGCCAGGCCTTTGACCCATTCTTTACCACCAGGCGCAATGAAGGTGGCACGGGACTCGGCCTCCATATCGTCTATAACCTCGTCACCCAGCAGCTCGGCGGTCGCATGATGCTGGAATCCAAGCTGGGACAAGGCACTACTTTTCGCATTATCATGCCCCGGGTCGCCAAGGGCGGCGGGCAAAGCACAGAGACTGACGGGACTTCTCAATGGCCGAACAGGACGATGTCCTCCACCTGATCGACGACACCGGTACCGCATCGGAGGATGTTGACGCCCGGAAATGGAAGATCGCCGTCATCGACGACGATCCGGCCGTGCATGACGGTACGCGTTTTGCGCTCTCGGACTATTTCCTCAACGGCCAGGGCCTGGAGATCCTCTCCGCCCATTCCGCGGCCGAAGGTCGCAAGCTGATGGCCGCGCACAACGACATCGCCGCCGTGCTGCTCGACGTCATCATGGAGACGGACGTCGCCGGCCTCGAGCTGGTCGAGTATATCCGCAACGAGCTCAAGAACGAGACCGTGCGCATCATCCTGCGCACCGGACAGCCCGGTCAAGCGCCTGAACGGCGCGTGATCGTGCAGTACGACATCAACGACTACAAAGCGAAGACCGAGCTCACCGCCGACAAGCTGTTCACCTCGCTGACCGCGGCGCTGCGCTCCTACCAGCAGCTCGAGCGCATGCTGCAGACAAGGCGCGGGCTCGAGATCATCATCGACGCGGCTTCGACGCTGTACGATTTCAAGTCGATGCAGCGGCTCGCCGAGGGCGTACTGACCCAGCTTGCCTCGCTGCTCAACGTCGATTGCGCCGGTATCCTGGTTTTGCGCGACAATGGCGGCATCGACCCCGAGCTCTCGGTGCTCGCCGGCAGCGGCTGCTACAGCCGCTTCATCGGCACCACCTCGTCGAAGGCGCTCGACCCCGATCTGCGCGCGATGGTGGAAGCCGCGTTCCAGGGCCGCAAGAACGAATTCGCCGACCACCGCAGCGTGATCTATTTGCGCACCGGAAGCGGCCGCGAGGTCGTGGTGCTGCTTCAGGCCGAGCGCGAGCTGTCCGAGACCGACCGCTCGCTGGTTGAGATCTTCTCCAGCCGGCTCTCGATCGCCTTCGACAACGTCATCCTCTACCAGCAGCTCCAGGCCGCCAACACCCAGTTGGAAGACCGCGTCGCCCAGCGCACCCGCGCGCTGATGCAGGCCAACCGCCGCCTCTCGGCGCAATGGCTGCGGCTGCAACGCGCCAACGGCTTCAAGAACGAAATCCTCGGTACCGTTGCCCACGATCTGAAGAATCCGCTCGGCGTCATCCTCGGCCGCACCGAGATGCTGAAGGAGTTGATCTCGACCGGCGCGTCGTCAGGCGGCGTCGTGGCCCAGGTCGATCACATCCGCGATGCGACCAAGCGCCTGACCACGATGGTCGATCATCTGATCTCGGATGCGATGGCCGATGCCTTCGACATCACCATCCGCCGCGAGCCCGTCGACGTCGCGGCCCTGGTCAAGGAGGTCGCCGAGGCCAACCAGCCGCTCGCCGTCAACAAGCAGCAGGCGATCAGCGTCACCGCGCCCGTCAACGTCGTCACCATGTGCGACACCGACCGCATCCGCGAGGCGATCGACAATCTGATCAGCAACGCCATCAAATACTCACCGATCGGCGGCAAGATCGGCGTCGTCGTCAGCCATGAGGGCGGCGACACCATCGTCCGCGTCAGCGACGAGGGCGCCGGCCTGTCGCCGGAAGATCTCGGCCGCCTGTTCGGCCGGTTCCAGCGGCTGTCGGCAAAACCGACCGCCGGCGAGAGCTCGACCGGGCTTGGGTTGTCCATCGTCAAGCGTATTATCGACATGCACGGCGGCGAGGTGACCGCCGAGAGCGAGGGCCCCGGCAAGGGCTCGACCTTCACCATCACCCTCCCCGCGCCCGAAATTTCGTGATCTCAGGACCATGACCCAAAGCCAGCACATCATGATCGTCGACGACGAGGCCCCGGCCCGGGAGATGGTCGGCGATTACCTCAAGATGCACGGCTTCACCGTGACGCTGTGCGACGGCGGCAAGTCGTTGCGCACGGCGATCGACGGCAGCATGCCCGACCTCGTCGTGCTCGACCTCAACATGCCGGAGGAAGACGGGCTCTCGATCATCCGCGACCTCAAGAGCCGCATCAACGTGCCGGTGATCATGCTGACGGCGACGGCAAGCCCGATCGACCGCGTCGTCGGCCTCGAGCTCGGCGCCGACGATTACGTGGCCAAGCCGTGCGAGCTGCGTGAGCTGATGGCACGCATCCGCTCGGTGCTGCGCCGGAGCGCGCCGGCGAAAGCCGTGGCGGACACGGCGGCTGCGAAATCGGACAAGGAGCAATTGGTACGGTTCGGGACGAAGTGGCTCGATCTCGAAGCGCAGGCCTTGCGCGACGACGAGGGCAACGAGCATCCGCTGACCGCATCCGAGTTCGGGCTCTTGAAAGTGTTCGCGGCCAATCCGAAGCGCGTGCTGTCGCGCGAGCGCCTGCTGGAATTGGCCAATGCCCGCGACGCCGAAGCCTTCGACCGCGCCGTCGACCTGCGCATCATGCGCATCCGCCGCAAGATCGAGCCCGATCCGGCAAAACCCGCCGTGATCCGCACCATCCGCGGCGGCGGCTATCTGTTCTCGCCGGCGGGCGAGAAGGCGTAGCGCCTCCCATCGTCGTCCTGGCGAAGGCCAGGACCCATTACCCCAGGCAGAGATTGTGGCGCGAGGCTGGCAACCACGCGTTTCCGCAAAACGTCTCCCTGGGGTCATGGGTCATGGATCGGCGCTCGCTTTGCTCGCTTGTCCAGGACGACACGGGAGTGCGAACGCAAAGGCCCGAAATACGTTCCCGGCGCATCCGCTCGCTGCCTAATCCCATCCCCGTATTTTCCGTACATTGAAATTACACGCTTTTTTGCCCCGAATGTTTCGTCGCGGCTAATTCGACGAAACAATTTGTCGGCGCACGAAACCATTTTCCGCTTTTCGTGCAGACGTCCCGAAACGTTGGCTCATTAACACTTTGGTCCAAGGAAACGCCGCTCGGTTGCGGCGCTACGGGGAGCCAAGTCAATGCCGAACGTCATCGCCATCAACGCCCAAGCCAGCCAGAGCATCATTGCCGCTCAGGCGACCTCGGACGACATGCTTCTCGAAAGCATTGCCGACGGCAACCGGACGTCCATGCACATCCTTTATTGCCGGCACAATGTGCGCGTCTACCGCTTCATCCTGCGGATCGTGCGCGACGCGACCACGGCGGAAGACCTGGTCAGCCAGGTGTTTCTGGACGTGTGGCGGACCGCCGGCCAATTCCAGGGCCGCTCGCAGGTTTCGACCTGGCTGCTCTCGATCGCTCGCTTCAAGGCGCTGACTGCGATGCGCCAGCGCCGCTTCGAGGATATCGACCAGGAAGACGTGCGCCAGATCGCCGATGGTTGCGACACGCCGGAGACCTCGCTCGACCGCAGCGACACCAGCGCCATCCTGCGCGCCTGCGTTCAGAAGCTGTCGCCCGCGCATCGTGAGATCATCACGCTGGTCTACTACCATGAGAAGTCGGTGGAGGAGGTCGGACAGATCATCGGCATCCCGCAGAGCACGGTGAAGACCCGGATGTTCTACGCCCGCAAGCAACTGGCCGAATTGCTTAAGGGCTGTGGCGTCGAGCGCTTCGCCGCCTGAAGTTCAGATATTTCAATGGGATAGGACACAAGTTTAGACCCTACCCCGGACACGGAAGTGTTACCGCCGACGAAACAATTGAAACAAAGCACAACATCAGGCGGAAAAACTTCCCTCCTATAAAGCTCACATACGGTTTCGTTAAACCTCCCAAGACCTCCAGCGACCCGGACGGGATGCCCCCCTCCGGGTCGTTTTGTGTTTGGGGCACCGCTGCGGCAGCAGCACTCCCGTCACGAAGGCGTGACGCGGCGTAACGACTGCCTCTCTCATCCCGAACTGCCCTCGTGACCCTCTCCACGAGTGCCCCATGCTCGAACTTCTCTTCGCTGCCCTCGCCGGCATCCTCACCATCGCCGCGCCGTGCACGCTGCCGATGCTGCCGATCCTGCTCGGCGCCTCAATCGGCCGCAGCTCGCATCTTCGTCCGGCGATGATCGCGCTCGGCTTCGTCATCTCGTTCTCCGCGACCGCGCTGCTGCTCGGCGCCATCACGCGGCTGTTTAATTTCGATCCGAACGTGCTGCGCGAAGCGGCCTCGATCCTGCTGCTCGGCTTCGGCCTGTTGATGCTGTGGCCGGCACCGTTCGAATGGCTGTCGATCCGGCTCAACGGCTGGCTCGATCTCGGCAACTCCAGCGCCACGCAGCGCGAGGGCGCACTCGGCGGGCTCGTGCTCGGCACCACGCTCGGCCTGGTCTGGACGCCCTGTGCCGGCCCGGTGCTCGGCTCGATCCTGACGCTGGTCGCAACCACTGAGAATGCGAGCTGGGCCGGCACGCTGCTGATCGCCTACGCCATCGGTGCGGCCATTCCCATGCTGGCGATCGCCTATGGCGGGCAAGCCGCCACCACGCGGGTGCGCAGTCTCGCGCGCATCTCGCCGCGGCTGCAGCAGGGCTTTGGCGTCGTCGTGATCGGCTTCGCGCTCGCCGCCTATTTCCAATACGACACGCTGATCGTGGCGTGGCTCACCGGCTTCTATCCCACCGGCCAGATCGGCCTGTGATCATCCCTCAGCTTCACCGGAGGATCTTTCCATGACTTTCAAACTGCTCGCCGTCTCCGCCGCACTGATCGGCATCGCCGTAACAGGCGCCGTCATCCCCGGCATCTGCGACGAGGCCGCGCGCGCCGTCCCTGTCGTCACCGCGGCCGCCAGCCAGGACACCGCGCCCGACTTCGCCGGCATCAACAACTGGTTCAACTCGAAGCCGCTTAATATCGCCGATCTCCGCGGCAAGGTCGTGCTGGTGGACTTCTGGACCTATGGCTGCGTCAACTGCGTCAACACGCTGCCGCACGTCACCGATCTCTATGCCAAGTACAAGGACAAGGGCCTCGTCGTGGTCGGCGTGCACACGCCGGAGTTCCCGTTCGAGCGCTCGGCCTCCAATGTGCAGGCGGCGCTGAAGCGTCACGGCATCACCTATCCGGTGGCGCAGGACAATGATTCCAGGACCTGGAACGCTTACCGCAACCGATATTGGCCGGCGCAGTACATCATCGACCAGAACGGCAAGATCGTATTCCAGCACGAGGGCGAAGGCCGTTATGACGAGATCGACCGCACCGTGGCAAAGCTGCTGAACGCCAATAGCTGACGCCCGGCACGGGTCGCGCCCTTGTTGCTTGACTCCACGGACCCGTCCGTGGAGTTTCGCGGGCCACGTAATCAGCCGCCCGCGATGGACGACGCCACCAACAGCACCGACATTCGCCTTCGCGAGGGCGCCTCGATTGCGCAGCGGCTGGTCATGTCCGGCTTTGCGGCTGCCGTTGCGCTGTGCTTCACGCCGGGCCTGTTCACGCACGACACTCTGGAGGTAATCATCTCCGTGGTCGCGCTGCTCGTGGGAGCGGCGTTCGTCGGCATCATCATGCTGGCGCCGGCGGTGGTGTGGATCATCACGCCGGACGAGATCTTGATCGGCGAGCAGCGCCCGTTCGGAAAACTGCGGACGCGGATCGTCGCCAAGGACGACATCAGGGGATTGCAGGTTCCCGGCAGCAAGAGGGCGAAAGCCCGCTTCCAGCTCGCCTTCACCTTGGCCTCCGGTGAGCGCCTGACATCGCCGCCGATCGCCGATGTCACCCATGTGCACGACACGGTGGCGCGGATCGCCGCGCAATTCGACGTCCCCGACGTCGAGGCTCCGGTCAATCCGCTCGATGCCAGCAATCCCGAGATGCGTCTCGGCGACCCCCTCGAGCCGTTCTCGAAGAGAGACATCAGGATCGTCGCACTGATCGTCGTCGCATTGTGCGCCGTTCCCTACGCCTACAGGCTCTGGCGTGGCCTGTCGCCCGGGTCGGTCGACATCGTGCTGCTGCCCGTCGGCGCGCTCGCCGCTTTCGGCGTTTCCCGATATGCCAACCTTGTGACCGGCGCGTTCTGGATCATCCGCCAGGGCGATATCCGGGTCGAACGCCTGTGGGGCGACGGCACGTTGCGCGCCGACCACATCGAAGGGCGCGACGTCAAGACGATCACGGTCGAGCGCCGCGGCCGCTCCGAGGACGAGCACTGCATCGTCGTGATCCGATTGCAGTCCGGACAACGGTTTCGCAGCCCTCGCATCGGTTCGAGGCCTGAGGCCCGGGCCGTGGGGACGGAGATCGTCCGGCGGCTCGGGATCGCGCCGGAGAATAACCAGATCTGATATCGCGCTGCTTCCACATCGTCATGGCCGGGCTTGTCCCGGCCGTCCACGTCTTTTACCGCCAGTGCTAAGAACGTGGATGCCCGGGACAAGCCCGGGCATGACGGGGTTTGTGAATGCAAATTTGGTCGCCCACCCTAGGCGACGCCATGGCCACTGCTTTTCGCGCCATCCCCCGTTTGTGGCATTGCGCGCGGTCCGTCAAAAAACCAAAGCATTCTCGTGACATATGGTCTAAGGGTGCCTTGAACTTGCCATGAAGATGGCCCTGAGATTTGATGGTTCCAGATGATTTGGCTTTGGCCGCGGGGAGAGCTTGAAATGACGGATTTTCGTCGCCTGACCGGGATGTTTGTGGCTGCGATCGGCCTGATCCTGTCCGCGCCCCACGCCTACGCCCAGCAGCCCGACCGCGGCGACGAGCCGGGCCTGGTCGCCGACGATGCCTATGAACTCGATCCGGAATGGCAGAAGCAGGTCGTCTACTTCCGCACCACCGAAGCGCCCGGCACCCTCATCATCTCGACCGCCGAACGGCATCTCTATCTGGTGCAGCCTGGCGGTCGTGCGATCCGCTACGGCATCGGCGTCGGCCGCGACGGTTTTCAGTGGCAGGGTCTGGTGAACATCACCAACAAGAAGGAGTGGCCGGACTGGACGCCGCCGCCGGAGATGATCCAGCGCCAGCCTTATCTGCCGCGCTTCATGGCCGGCGGCCCCGGTAATCCGCTCGGTGCGCGCGCCATGTATCTGGGCACCACGGTCTACCGCATCCACGGCACCAACCGGCCCGACACGATCGGCACCAAGGTCTCCTCCGGCTGCTTCCGGCTCGTCAACCGCGACGTCGCCGATCTCTACGATCGCGTCCCTGTCGGCACCAAGGTCGTCATCCGGCAGAAGCCCGAGCTCTGATCTGATCTCCTCGCCTTAGCGAATATTCCTTTTCCCGATTATTTCGAGAGAGCAACATGATGCGCACTTTTCGTGGCGGCCTGCTGATCGGGCTCGCAGTCGCCGTGCTGGTCGCCGTCCTGGCCATCATCTATGAATTCTACGACACCCGCACCCTGAAGCGCACCGTACGCCGCGGAGAGGTGCTGTGCGGCGTCAACAAGGGCCTGCCGGGCTTCTCGATCCCCGACGACAAGGGCAACTGGACCGGCTTCGACGTCGATTTCTGCCGCGCGGTGGCCTCCGCGATCTTCAACGACCCGAGCAAGGCGAAATTCGTCGCGCTCGATGCCAACGAGCGCTTCAAGGAATTGCAGAGCCGGAAAGTGGACATCCTCTCGCGCAACTCGACCTGGAGCATGGCGCGCGAGCTCGACTACGATCTCTATTTCCCCGCGGTCGCCTATTACGACGGCGCAGGCTTCATGCTGCCGCGCGCGCGCAACAAGGAAACCGCGCTGGACCTGACCGGGAGCAAGGTCTGCGTCCAGACCGGGACCACCACGGCGCTCAATGTCGCGGATTACTTCCGTGCCAACAACATGAAGTATGAAGAGGTGAAGTTCGACAAGCTGGACGACGTGGTGAAGGCCTACGACACCGGCAAATGCGACACGCTCTCCGCCGACGTCTCCCAGCTCTACGCGCTGAGGATCAACCTGTCGAAGCCCGGCGACAGCATGATCCTGCCGGACATGATCTCCAAGGAGCCGCTCGCCCCCGTCGTGCGCCAGCGCGACGACGACTGGATGATGATCGTGAAGTGGACGCTGTACGCGATGATCAACGCCGAGGAGCTCGGCGTCTCCTCGGAGAACATCGACGAGGCCCTGAAGTCGAAGAAGCCGGAAGTGATGCGGCTGGTCGGCACCGAGGGCAATTACGGCGAGCAGCTCGGCCTGACCAAGGATTGGGTGGTCCGCATCATCCGCCACGTCGGCAATTACGGCGAGATGTACGAGCGCAACATCGGCGAGAAGTCGAAGCTGAAGATCCCGCGCGGCATGAACCAGCTGTGGAATGCGGGCGGCGTGCAGTACGCGCCGCCGGTGCGGTAAGGCGCTCTATCCGCCGTCATTGCGAGGAGCGCAGCGACGAAGCAATCCAGAGTCGCTCCTCGGTGACAGACTGGATTGCTTCGCTGCGCTCGCAATGACGAGCTTGGGGCAGGCGCTTTCCACTCTCTCAACTGTCATCGCCCGGCTTGACGGGCGATCCAGTACTCCGAGACATCAATCGCATACTGAGGGGCCGCGGCGTACTGGATCGCCCGCCCCAGTGCGCAATTGCGCACAAGGTGGGCGATGACACCCAATGCGACGCGACGGTGCGCCTCAATACCCCCGCGCCCTTGCCAGCTGCTCGGTGTGGTAATTGGCGTCGCCGAACAATTCCTCGCACACGCGCGCGCGCTTCATGAAGAAGCCGATGTCGAACTGGTCGGTCATGCCCATGCCGCCATGCATCTGCACGCCTTCCTGCACCGCGCGCGTGGCGGTGGTGCCGGCGCGGGCTTTCGCCACTGCGACGGCTGACGCCGCCTTGGCGACGTCCGTATCGAGCGCTTGCAGCGCCTTCATCACGGCGGCGCGGGTGATCTCGATATCGACATAGAGTTCGGCGGCGCGGTGCTGCAGCGCCTGGAATTCGCCGATCAGCTTGCCGAACTGCTTGCGGCTCTTCAGGTACTCGACGGTACGGTTGAACACCTCTTCGCTCAGACCCACCATTTCGGAGGCCACTGCGCCCCGCCCGATATCGAGCACGCCGTGGAGCAAGCCGGCTCCCTGGTCGACTTCGCCGAGCACGCTGTCGGCATCGACCTCGACATTGGCAAGCTCGATCCGCGCCGCATTGTGCGCGTCGACCATGATGGTGCGCTCGATCGCAACGCCCTTGGCCTTGGGGTTGACCAGGAACAGCGTCAGCCCCTCGCGCTCGCCGGCCGAACCCGCCGTACGCGCAGCGACGATGAGGAGATCGGCAACGTGACCGTCGACCACCAGCGCCTTGGCGCCGGAGAGTTTAAAGCCGTTGCCGGCGCGCACGGCCTGGAGGCAGGTCTGAAGCGGGCGGTGTTTTGCGCCCTCGTCGATCGCGAGCGTCGCGAGCAGGGAGCCGTTGGAAATCTTCGGCAGATACTCCGACTTCTGCGCGGCATTGCCGCCACGGTTCAGTGCCGAGGCCGCGACCACGCTGGTTGCGAGGAAGGGCGAGGGCATCAGCGTGCGGCCGATCTCCTCCATCACCACCCCGGCCTCGACATAGCCGAGGCCGCTGCCGCCGAACTCTTCCGGCACCAGCAAGCCGGCAAAACCCATCTCGGCGAAGGAATGCCAAAACTCCCTGGAGAAGCCGATGGGGTCTTTGCTATCGCGCAGATGCCGCAAATGCGACACCGGCGCCTTGTCGCTGATCAGCCCGCGCGCGCTGTCGCGGAGCATCGATTGTTCTTCGGTGAGGACGAGGGCCATGTGCAATGTCTCTAACGTCTGGCGGAATGCATGTCTGTTGTTGTCATTCCGGGGCACGCGAAGCGTGAACCCGGAATTTCGAGGTTCTCAGGTGCGCAACCGCGCACCTTAGTTCGGTCCTGCGGACCGCCCCGGAACGACGCTGGGGTTACGCCCCCGGCAAATCGAGGATGCGCTTGGCGACGATGCCGAGCATGACCTCGGTGGTGCCGCCCTCGATCGAGTTGGCCTTGGTCCGCAGCCAGGCGCGCGGACGCGCTCCTTGTTTCGAACGCTCGCTCTCCCATTCCAGCGCATCGACGCCGCCGGCCGACATCAGGATCTCGTAACGGCGCTTGTTGAGCTCGGTCCCGTAATATTTCATCGCCGACGAGAACGCCGGATGGGCCTGACCGGCCTTGGCGAGATCGACCGCGCGCTCGGCGCAGGCGGCAAGAGCCGCTTCGTCGACGTCGAAGCTGGCGATCCGGCCACGCAGCATGGAATCGTCGAGCCGTCCCTGCGCATCGGTGCCGAGGGAATCGGCCGCGATCTGGCCGAGCGGACGGCCGACGCCGCGCTCGCCCATGCCTGATATCATCGCGCGCTCGTGCTGAAGCAGATATTTTGCGACGTCCCAACCGCGGTTGACGGTGCCCACCACATGCGATTTCGGCACGCGGACATTGTCGAAGAACGTCTCGCAGAACGGCGAGTAGCCGGAGATCAGCAGGATCGGCTTGGTCGTCACGCCCTTCGAGGTCATGTCGAACAGGATGAAGCTGATGCCGTCGTGCTTCTTTGCGGCGGGATCGGTGCGGACGAGGCAGAAGATCCAGTCGGCGTAGTTGGCGTAGGACGTCCAGATCTTCTGGCCGGTGATGACGAAATGATCGCCGTCGCTCTCGGCGCGGGTCTGCAGCGAGGCGAGATCGGAGCCGGCGTTCGGTTCGGAATAGCCCTGACACCAGCGGATCAGGCCCGCGGCGATCTTTGGCAGATGCTCCTTCTTCTGGGCATCGTTGCCGTATTTCAGCAGCGCCGGCCCGAGCATCCAGATCCCGAAGCTCGACAGCGGGGGCCGCGCGCCGATCCTGGCCATCTCCGCGCGCAGCACCTTGTGCTCGGCGGCGCTTAAGCCCCCACCGCCATATTCCTTCGGCCAGTCCGGTACGGTCCAGCCCTTGTCGCGCATGCGTTCGAACCAGATGCGTTGCGGCTCGGACGAAAATTTTGCGTTACGTCCACCCCAGAACACGTCGGCGTCGGACGTCGCGGGCTTGCGCATTTCCGGCGGGCAATTGGCTTCCAACCAGGCGCGCGTTTCGCTGCGGAATGTTTCGAGATCGGCGGTCTCAGTCTCGCTGGCCCTGGAGTCAGTCATAGGTCGTTTCCATCAATCTATGTCGGTTTGTTGGGCGCGACTCTGGGCCAAGCTCCCGCGGAATTCAACCACTTCCGTGTCACGCATCCGCTATAGTCGCCGCCACGGCGAGCTTGAAAACAAAGAGGAAACAACAATGCGCCTGAAGCTTCTTTCGCCTGGCGAAATGAACGAGAGCCAGCGGCAGACCTATGACGAGTCGATTGCCGGCAAGCGCGGCAGGCCGCCGGCACCGATGATGGCCTGGCTCAACAGCCCCGACATGGCCCGTCACGCCACGCGGCTCGGCGAGGTCCTGCGTTACGATACGATATTTCCCACGAAACTTTCGGAGATCGCGATCCTGGTGACGGCGCGGCACTGGACCGCCCATTACGAATGGTACGCGCACAAGCGGCTGGCGCTTGCGGGCGGCATGGACCCTGACATCATCGACGCGATCCGCGACCGCCGCACGCCCGTCTTCGACGATCCCAGGGCTAAGATGATCTACGACGTCGCAAAATCGCTGCATGAGGGCCACGGCGTCGAGAAGGGCCTCTATGACGAGGCGGTGAAGCTGCTCGGCGAGCGCGGCGTGGTCGAGGTGATTGGTCTCTGCGGCTATTACACGCTGGTGTCGATGACGCTGAACACGTTTGAGTTCGAGCTGCCGGAGGGCGAGGTGCGGGAGCTGTCGTAAGTTGCCTATCCGGAAACGCTGGGTTTCGGGATCGGCCGGTAGCACTGTCCCGAGGCCGGACTTATGTGGAGTTCATCAACGGAGCAGCCGCATGTCGCAAAACCAAGCCGTCGCCGCCGGCACCAGGATCGGCCACGTCCATCTCAAAGTCGCCAATCTCGATCGCGCGCTGGGCTTCTATTGCGGCGTGCTCGGTTTCGAGCTGATGCAGCGCATGGGCTCGGGCGCGGCCTTCATCTCGGCCGGCGGCTATCACCACCACATCGGGCTCAACACCTGGGAGAGCAAGGGCGGCTCGCCGCCGCCGCCTGATGCGACCGGGCTCTATCACACCGCGATCCTCTATCCGACGCGGCCGGCGCTGGCGGATGCGTTGCACCGCGTGCTCTCGGCCGGCATTGCGCTCGACGGCGCCAGCGACCACGGCGTCAGCGAGGCGCTGTATTTGCGCGATCCGGACCAGAACGGTGTGGAGCTGTATTGGGACAAGCCGCGGGAGCAATGGCCATTCGGGCCGGACGGCAAGCTTTCGATGTTCACGAAGCGGCTGGATGTGGAGGAGCTGCTGAAGCAGCGGGAGGCCTAGTCCGCACCTCGCCACTGCACGAGCCTCAGGACCCATCCGGCCACATAGAGCCCGACGCCGAACACGGCATGCGTGAGTAGCGTGTTGAGACGCGCCACGTTGGGACGTGGCGCGCGATGGGCTGCAATGCCGAGGCCCATGCCCGGCTGCATGATCAGGAAAGGTGCCGCCACGCTGCCGATTCCGACGATCAATGCGGGGCCGACACGCGGGGAATGGAGCCAATCGAGCCCCCAGATCGCCAGCAAGACGGCCGCGAACGCAATGCCGATCAGGTAGTGCGCGGCCCACCCAATCAGGCGCTCGCGTGGAGCCGGATCGGGTGCCGCGATCTTAAGATGCCGATACTGTCCGCGCGCGAGCAGGATGAGCCAGCGACCTAGGAGTCCATAGTCTAGCGATGGGATTCCAAGAACATGCGCGCGGAGAACTGCCCAACCATCGATCACGGCCGTTGCACCGGATCCGATCAAGGCGGCGCCGACCAGAAATTCAATCATTTCACCCATTCGAGACCTCGCCTGCCGCGTCGGTTGAAGCCCGCGCCTGGATCATCCAGCATGCGGCGGTAAAACGGATCGCATCTGCCTCCACGTAGGGGGCGAAGGCGGGCCGCACCGCATCCACGACCCTTTCGCGCAATCCCCTGTCGGCGTCCTGCAGGATCGTTCCGACGGGTCCCAGCCAACCGACATAGCGAGCGAGTTCGCTGGCAGGAAAGCGGCATGGAATATCCACCGGCCGGATGTCGATCTCGGTCCAGCCGCTCTCCAGCAGGATGGTCCTGACCCGATCTTTGCCAGCGAAGGCGAACTGCCCCGGACCGCCGGATGGACGGGCAGGCATATTCGGCAGAAGGGGCGCGGCGGCTCGTTCGGCCGCCGTCATGAACGGATTCTCCGCTGCGCCCCGCCATGCAACGACGGCGAGCCCGGCGCCTTCGGCGGCAGCGCGCCTCAGATTTGCGAAGGCCGCAACGAAGTCTTCGAAGAACATCACGCCGAGACGTGAAATGATCGTATCGAAGCTCGCCGGGCCGAATTTATGGTGCTGCGCATCGGCGCAGATAAAGCTGGCCGAGGTGCCTTCGCGCTCGGCGCGGGCCAGCGCCGCCCCGATCATCGGCGCGGAGATGTCGATGCCGACCACACGGCCGCCTTGCCCGAGCTTTCGCGCGACCGCAACGGTCAGACCACCAGTGCCGCAGCCGACGTCCAGGACGCGACGATTGGAGCCGGCAGGAACGGCCTCGCACAGCGGCCTCTCGAATTGCTTGAACATCTCATCCAGGATGTCCTGGGTCTCGACCCAGGCGCGTCCGGCGGGACCATTCCAAAGCCTCATCTGCTCGATCGCCTTCTGCATAGCGTCCATGATGGTTTCCCCTTTCGTCTTGCCTTGGCGGCGTTGGACGCGGCATACTGCCAGCTCAAGTGAACCTGAGGTCAAGAGGCGTGATGACGATCGATATCGCCGAAGTCGCACGGCGCTCCGGTGTTCCGGCGTCGACGCTGCGATTCTATGAGGAAAAGCGGTTGATTGCCCCGATCGGCAGGCGCGGCCTGCGCCGGCTGTTCGATCTGGAGATCCTGGATCGCCTGGCGCTGATCGCGCTGGGGCGCGCGGCGGGCTTCTCGCTCGATGAAGTTGCCCGGATGTTCGCACCCGACGGACGGCCGCGTATCGACCGGCGGAAGCTTGCCGCCAAGGCCGACGAGTTGGACCGAACGATCCGCAAGCTTATCGCGATGCGCGACGGCCTGCGCCATGCCGCGGCCTGTCCGGCGCCAAGTCACATGGAATGCCCGCATTTTCGCCGCCTCATGCGGGTCGCGGCATTGGGAAAGGCGAGGTCGCCCAAGAGGGCCCCGCGCGCGCCGCGATCAGGCTGAAGGGGTCGATCGCCTTGTGTGCCCCCGCACCATGATCAACGCCGCCGCCACCAGCTCCAGCGCAATACACAGATAGAACGGCAGCTCATAGCCACCGGAGAAATCGCGCAGAAAACCGACCACGCCGGGGCCGAACGCATAGGTCACCTGGTTGATCGCAGTGTTGAGGCTGATCAGCACGCCGAACGAGGCGGAATCGAATTCCTGCTGCACGATCAGCGACGGCAGCGTGATGAGATTGCCGACCGAGAAGCCGAACAACGCGCAGGCGGCGATCAGCACGTAATCATTGTGCAAATTGATGACGACACACAGCGCCACGGCCTGACTCAGGAACGACAGCGCCGAGGCGAGCCGCTGGTTGAGTCGGTCGATCACCAGCGAGAACAGCACCCGGCCGATCACCGCCATCGCGGTCAGCACCGCAACCGCGACGGCCGCGCGCTCGCGCCCGATCACGGGATCGAGGAACGAGATCAGGTGGACGATGAAGCCGACCTGCGCGAACAGCACCAAAGCAAAGGCAATGGTCACGGTGAGGAAGCCGACATCGCGCAACGCCTGGCTACGAATCTGCGCCGACGATTGCGGCTTCGTTTTCGTCGCGGCGCGCCGGCCATGGAGATCGGGCGGGCGGCCAACGACAATCAGGATCACCGGCACGAGCAGTACCAGCATGGCGCCGGCGACGATAAACATAGCGCTGGCGAAGCCGACATGGCCGATCAAGCTCACCAGCAGCGGCACGCCGACGATGCCGCCGAAGCTTGCGCCGTTCAGCGCGAGGCTGATCGCCATGCCGCGCTTCTGGTCGAACCACAGGCTGATCGTGTTGGTGATCATGGCCAGGCTCGTGCCGGCCCAGCCGAAGGCGAGCACGGCGTTCGCGAGATAAAGCTGCCACGGTTCGCGCACCGCGCCGATCGCGACCGCCGCGGCCGACATCGCCAGCGTCCCTGCGATCAGGCCGAGGCGCGGGCCGTACTTGTTGACGGCTTCGCCGACGAAGACGACGAGCAGCGCGCCGAACAGATAGAAGAACGTCGTGGCCGACGAGATCAGCGAGGCCGACCAGCCGTGCGCACGCTGGAGCTCGGCGACATAGACGCTCTGGCCGTAGAAGCCGAGCCCCCAGCCGAAGGTCGCGAGCAGGAAGCAGACCGCAACGATGCGCCAGCCTTCGTAGCGGAGAGAGGATTCGTCGACGGATCCGTCGTGTCGAGGGTTATCGAGCATGCCGCTTACTCCGTCATGCCCGGACTTGTTCCGGGCATCCACGTTCTTCGATCCGCGCGCCCAAGACGTGGATGGCCGGGACAAGCCCGGCCATGACGACATCTAGTAACCTTCACCAGAAAACCACTTCGACCTGGATCGAACTATCAACGCTGCTGACAGCCTCCCGCCATCTCAGATCGCATCCGGGAACTCGCCCATGGCCGCGTCGAGCCGCGCTTTGCGGCGACGGGTCCAGGACGCCAGCGAGAGCACGGCGAGACCGAGCAGCACCGGCGGAAACACCACCATGTTCACCGCGGACCAGCCGTAACTGGCGAGCAGTTGGCCGGACGAGAACGAGCCGATCGCCATCATGCCGAACACCAGGAAATCGTTGAAGGCCTGCACCTTGTTGCGCTCCTGCGGCCGGTGCGTCTCCAGCACCAGCGCCGAGGCGCCGATGAAGGAGAAGTTCCAGCCGACACCGAGCACGATCAGCGTGGCGCAGAAATGCATCGCGGTGATGCCGGACAGGCCGATGCCGGCCGCGCCGGCCTCCAGCAGCAGGCCGGCGGCAACGATCTTGCGCGCGCCGAAGCGGGCGATCAGCGCGCCCGTGAAGAAGCTCGGCCCGTACATGGCGACGATGTGCCATTGAATGCCGAAATTGGAATCTGAAACGCTCAAGCCGCACAGCTTCATGGCAAGCGGCGCCGAGGTCATCACCAGGTTCATCATGGGGTAGGAGATGACGCCGCACAGCGCCGCTGCGATGAAGCGTGGCTGGGTCACGATCTCGAGCAGCGGCCGCCCGCCATGAAGATCGGCCGGCGCCGGTTTCGGCATGTCGACCCCGGCGACGATGCCCATCGCGATGAGCGCGACAGCCGCCTGGACCAAGAAGCTGAAGGCGAAGAGATAAGGCTGCCAGACATCCATGGTCCATTGCACGAGCTGCGGACCGAGCACGCCGGCGAACACGCCGCCCGCCATTACCCAGGACACCGCCTTGGGTCGGTACGCCGCGCTGGCGCCGTCGGCGGCAGCGAAGCGATAGGACTGCGCCACCGCGCCGTAGAGGCCGCCGAGAAAAGTCGCCAGACAGAACAACGGAAACGAAGCGTGCAGGATCGCGAAGCAGCCGAGCAGGCCGGTGAGCGTACCCAGGCCCGTGCCGATGATGAAGGCCCAGCGGCGGCCGAAGCGACTCGATATCGCGCCGGTCGGCAGCGTGCCGGCCGCAAGCCCCAGCACGTACATCGACAGCGGTACCGTCGCGAGCGACATGTCGGGTGCAAGCGTCGCACCGACGATGGAGCCGGTGGCGAAGATCACCGCCGAATTGGCGCCGGTCAGCGCCTGCGCGGCGGCAAGGCGCACCACATTGGCGCGCACGCGGGCGTCGGCGGCGACCTCATTGGCTGCAGTCACATCCAGCATCGGCATTTCCGCCCCAACGGGCTTTTAAGTGCTTTCAAGGGCTCGCTTGATTCCCGGCACTATGGCGGGACGCGGGAGGGCGGGCAACCGGCGCAAACGGGCGCAGGCCATGTCTCTGACGCAATCGGGCCGATGATAATGGGCCGCGCACTTGACGGCTTGCGCTCGATCAAATCCTATCCGCCACGACCTTCCGGAGTTTCGTTCATGTCCGTCGACGACAGGCCTACGCTCAGCGCTCCTGACGACGATCCCTGGCTCTGGCTGGAGGAGATCGAAGGCAAGCAGGCGCTCGATTTCGTCACGCGGCAGAACAGCCTGACACTCGACGCGTTCGGCGGAGCGGCCTTCGCGCGCGATCGCGACATCCTCGCGGCGATCTACGATCGTCCCGACAACATTCCCTATGTCAGCCGCCGCGGCACCGAACTGCACAATCTCTGGAAGGACGCCACCAACCCGCGCGGCCTGTGGCGGAAGACTTCCCTCGCGGAGTTTCGCAAACCGCATCCGACGTGGGAAATCATGCTGGATGTCGACCAGCTCGCGGCACGCGAAGGCGAGGACTGGCTGCTGAGCGGCATCACCACGCAGCCGGGAAGCGCGCGCGCCATTTTGGGGCTGTCGCGCGGTGGCAGCGATGCCGTCACCTTGCGGGAATTCGACCTCGACACCAAGAGTTTCGTTGCGGACGGATTTGCGCTGTCGGAAGCCAAGGGCGGCGCCGATTGGCTCGATGCCGACACGCTGCTGTTGTCGAGCGCCCATGGCGAAGGCATGGCGACGAGCTCGGGATATTCCCGGACGGTTCGCCTGTGGCGACGCGGCCAGCCTGTCGATCAGGCGCAGGTGATCATCGAGACCACGGCCGATCATATGGCGATCTCCGGCATCGTCGACGACACCGCTGCGGCCCCGCGCAGCTGGATCGTCGACCAGATCGACTTCTTCAATCATGCGCTCTGGCTGCGCGATGCAGACGGTGCGACGACGAAGCTCGATCTGCCGACCGGCATCTGGTTGCAGGCGCATGGCGACTGGTTCGCGATGAAGCTGCGCGAAGCCTGGTCGATCGAGGGCAGAACCTATGCCGCCGACACCGTGCTCGGCATGCCGCTCTCGGCCTTCCTCGCCGGCAGCCGCGATTTCGCGGTGCTGTTCGAGCCGGAATCTCGCCGCGCCCTGCAAGGTCTGTTCTGGGCCGGAGGCAGGCTGGTGCTGTCGATCCTTGACGAGCTCCAGCCGCGATTCGAGATCTGCACGCCGTCCGTCACGAGCTGGAGCCGCGAGTCACTCGGCGGCCTGCCGCAGATCGGCGTCGTGGACATCTGGCCGCTGGATCGCCATCCCTCCGAGAGCAATGGCGACCTGCTTGCCAATGTGCAGGATCCGTTGACGCCGCCGTCGCTGCTGCTGATGGAGCGCGGCGTCGCGAGCCCGACCGTGCTGAAGCAGGCGCCGAAAACATTCAACGCCGACGGACTGGTGGTGACGCAGCACGAGGCGATCTCGATCGACGGCGAGCGCATCCCTTATGTGCAGACCGGCCCCGCCGGCGAGACCGGCGACGCACCGGTCTATATGAGCGCCTATGGCGGCTTCGCCCATTCGGTGAAGCCGTATTACAACCCGTCCCTCGGCAAGCTGTGGCTGGAGCGTGGCGGCACCACGGTGCAGGCGAATTTGCGCGGCGGCGGCGAATTCGGCACGCGCTGGCACGATGCCGGCCGGCTCGCCGGCAAGAAACTGTCGCACGACGATTTCGCGGCCGTTGCCGCCGATCTCGTCCGCCGCGGCGTGACAACGGCAAAGCGCATTGCCGCACAGGGAGGATCGAACGGCGGCATCCTCATCACCAACATGCTGGTGCGATACCCCGAACGTTTCGGCGCGCTGTTCTGCACCATCCCGCTGATCGACATGCGCCGCTACACGAAGCTGCTCGCCGGCGCGAGCTGGATCGCGGAATATGGCGATCCCGACAAGCCCGAGGAGTGGGACTGGCTCAAGTCCTACTCCGCCTATCACAACGTCAAGGCCGGCCAGCCGTATCCGCCGATCCTGATCGCCACCACGCGACGCGACGACCGTGTCCATCCCGGGCATGCGCGCAAGATGGCGGCAAAGCTCCAGGCCATGGGCTACGAGGCCTGGTTCTACGAGCCTGAAGCCGGTGGCCACGGCTACGGCAAGGACAACAAGGAGCGCGCCGGGTTCGAGGTGATTGGCTTTCGGTTCTTAAAGGACAAGATCGGGTGGAAGGACGAGGGCTAGCGTTTGCGGCGCTGACATCTCCGCACGGTCATGGCCGGGCTTGACCGGGCCATCCACGCCTTAGCTGGTGCACGAAGAACGTGGATGCCCGGGACAAGCCCGGGCATGACGACCTCCTATCGCGCGAATACCAAGGTCAGATTGTTCGCGGGCATGTCCATCGTATCGACAAGGCGAAGACCAACGCCGCGGGCAAGCGCCTCGACATCGGCGATGTCACGCACGCCCCAGTCGGGATTGCCTTCACGCAGGGAGGTGTCGAACACCGCATTGCTGAGCGCGATGTGCTTGCCGCCGCGCTTGAACGGGCCGTAGAGGAACAGCTTGCCGTCGGCCCGCAAATAGCGGCCGGCGCCGGCGAACAGACCCTCGGCGACGCTCCATGGCGCGATGTGGATGACATTGGCGCAGAACAATGCGGCAAGACTCGACGGCCCCTGCCCGCTTTTCATCTCCGGGCACCAGTCCGGATCGGTGAGATCGATCCGCAGCGGCGAGCGGATGTTTTTGAGGCCTGAATGAACGCGCCAGGCCTCGATGCTCTTGAGGTGGCGCTGGTTGAGATCGCTGGGCCACCAGATCAGGCCGGGCGTGTGACGGGCGAAGTAGACCACGTGCTGGCCGGTTCCGCTGCCGAGCTCGACCACGTTGCCGGTGCAGCCGGCGAGATGCCGTTCCAGTGCCGCCCAGAGCGGCTCGTGATTGCGATGAAATGCCGGCGCATCGAGCCGCCCATCCGACTCGACCCGACCGCCATCCCTGCCGAATTCGACGACATATTCAGCCAAGTGAGGTCCCCTTGAAAAAACGAGAACGCGATGAAAACAGGTTGAGCGCCCAAACGCTCAGGAAACAGCCGGCCCGCGCCACGGCCCCTAACTCTCGGACCAAATCGGCTGAACAAATAATCTCTTTAGTTGCAATCGGGAAGATATTAACTCCATTTTGTCGCGTGGATAGTCTTGATTGTCAGGCGGCGCCCTTTGTGCTTTGGAACGCTTCTATTTTGTAATCGAGACCATCGCATAACGCCTCGGAATAACGCCTTGACCGCCTTTTCCCGGACGCCCGTTCTGTTCATCTTGCTGGCCATTGCAGCCGGCCTCGCCACCCCGGCGTGGGCGCAGTCCGCTGTGGCCGACGGCCAGAAACTCGCTTTCGACCGCGGCAAGGGCAATTGCCTGACCTGCCATGTCATCAGGGGTGGCGACCTGCCGGGAACGATCGGGCCGGAACTGAAGGACCTCAAGGCCAAGTACCCCGATCGCAACGAACTGACCGCGATCATCTTCGACGAGACCAAGCGCAATCCGCAGACCATGATGCCGCCGTTCGGCCGGAACCGGATTTTGACCGAACAGGAGATCAGCGCGATCGTTGATTTCCTGCAGACCCTGTGACTTCAGGCATGCCACGAGATTTGGTTGGGAGACCAGAGATGACCACACTCACCGGCCCAAGCGCGACGCGGCGCCTGATCCTTCAGGGCGCAGCCTCGGTCGCGTTGCTCGGCCTCGGCAATCTGCCGTTCGGCGCCGCGCCCGCGCGCGCCGCGGCCAACGACAAATATCCGGAAGAGGCGTTCAAGCAAAAGAGCGAGGCTGACGCCATCAAGGCGCTCTACGGCAAAACCGCCGAGCCGTCCGACAAGGTCAAGCTGGACGCCCCCGAGATCGCCGAGAACGGCGGTGTGGTGCCGATCTCGGTGACGACGACACTCGACAAGGTCACCTCGATTTCATTCTTCGTGGCCGAGAATCCCAGCGCGCTGGCCGCCAGCTACAGGATTCCCGAAGGCACGATCCCTGCTGTCGCCAACCGGCTGAAGATGGCCAAGACCACCAACGTGGTCGCGATCGTGGAGGCCGACGGCAAGCTCTACAGCGCGACCAAAGAGGTCAAGGTCACCGTCGGCGGCTGCGGCGGCTAAGCGAGGAAGATCGAGATGGCATCCAGCATTCGCGTCCGCGCCACCACCAACGGCGACATCACCGAGGTGCAGGCGCTGATCCAGCACCCGATGGATACCGGCTTCGTCAAGGACGCCAAGGGCGAGCTGATCCCGGCGCATTACATCCAGCAGCTGAAATTCGAATGTAACGGCAAGGACGTCTTCGTTGCCGATTGGGGCACCGCCGTCTCGAAGGACCCCTACGTCAAGTTCAGCTTCAAGGGAGCCAAGAAGGGCGACGATCTCAAGGTCTCCTGGACGGATAACAAGGGTGCGTCGGACACGACCACTGCGAAGATCTCGTGATGAAGGCCCGCACCTCCATCCTGCTTGGTTCGTTGAGCGCCGCGCTCGTCGCGTTGGCCCTCACCTCTCCACGCGTGGTGGCGGCCGACAAGGTCGATCCCATCGCCGATGCCAAGGCGTTCCAGAACTTCTTCTTCCAGAAATTCCCTGATGTGAAGCACGAGGATTTCGTCAACGGTCCTTATTCCATGAACGAGGACATGAAGCGGCAGTGGCAGGAGAAGGAGGAATTCCCGCCCTACGAGTTCGCGCTAGACGCCGGCAAGGAGATGTTCGCCACCCCGTTCAAGAACGGCAAGACCTATGCGGACTGCTTCCCGAACGGCGGCATCGGCATCCGCCAGAACTATCCTTATTTCGACGAGAAGGAAGGCAAGGTCGTCACGCTGGAGCTGGCGCTCAACCGCTGCCGCGAGGCCAATGGCGAGGCGCCCTATTCCTACGTCAAGGACGAGATGGCCTCGCTCACGGCGTACATGGCCTTCACCTCGCGCGGCAAGCCGATGGACATCAAGATCCCCGACGATCCTCGCGCGCTCGCGGCATTCGAGAACGGCAAGCGCTATTTCTACACCCGCCGCGGCCAATTGAATTTCTCCTGCGCGAGCTGCCATGTGCAGAGCCCGGGTGAGCGCATCCGCGCCGAGATCCTGGCGCCGGCGCTTGGCATTCTGAACGCGATGCCGATCTACCGCTCCGAATGGAGCGGCATGGGCACCACCAGCCGCCGCTTCGTCACCTGCAACAGCCAGACCCGCGCGGTTCCGCTGGAGCCGCAGGCGGATGAATATCGCGACGTCGAATATTTCCTGTCCTACGTCGCCAACGGCCTGCCGATATCGGGACCGGGAGCGCGGCCATGAAGCTGTCACTCCCTTTCGCCCGGCTGCTTGCCTTGCTGCTTACCCTCGGGCTCGCGCCGGCGGCGCGCGCGGCAGATGAGGCAGACTACAAGGCGGCCTTTGCCGCCGCCGAGGCCGCCTCCAAGGAGGCCGCCGGCATGCGCAACCAATGGACCGTGACCGTCTCGACGCTGGCCGCCGCAAAGAAGGCGGCCGATGGCGGCGATTTCGACCGCGCCGTGGCCGCAGCCAGGGAGGCCGAGGCGCTGGCGAAGGCGTCGATCTTCCAGGCGATTTCCGAAAAAGAAGCCTGGAAGGCGATGGAAATCCGTTAGACTGTTCGCTTGTGCAACAGCCTTGCGACCGTGAGAGGGCGCGGAGAATTTCTGGATGGCGATCCGCCGCCGCGATTTCCTGAAGAATGCAGGCCTTGCTGCCGCATCGCTGAGCCTGCCGCGGCTTGCGCTCGGTGCTGAGGCTGCGAGCATTTACGACCTCGAACGGTTCGGCAATGCGCGCATCCTTCACCTCACCGACACGCATGCGCAACTCAATCCAGTCTATTTTCGCGAGCCCAGCGTCAATATCGGGATCGGCGAGATGGCGGGACGGCCGCCGCATCTGGTCGGCCGCGCCTTTCTCGACCGTTTCGGCATCAGGCCCGACAGCGCGGATGCCTATGCCTTCAGCTGCTTCGAGTTCGAGAAGTCCGCAGGCCGCTTCGGCAAGCTCGGCGGCTTCGCCCATCTGAAGACGCTGATCGACCGCTTGCGTGGCGATGTCGGCGAAAAACGCTCCGTGCTCGTTGACGGCGGCGACCTCTGGCAAGGCTCGGGACTTGCCAACATCATGCAGGGCCGCGACATGGTCGAGGCCGCAAACCTGCTCGGTGTCGAGGCGATGACCGGGCATTGGGAATTCACCTATGGCGAGCAGGCGCTGCGCGACAATCTCGCGCGCTTCAGGGGCGAGTTTCTGGCGCAGAACGTTTTTCTCACCGAGGAAGCCGCATTCAATGATGCCCCGGCCTTCGACAAGGCGACGGGACGCGTGTTCAAGCCCTCCGTGATCAAGGAGCTCGGCGGCCATCGCGTCGCGATCGTCGGCCAAGCCTTCCCTTACGTGCCGATCGCGCATCCCAAACGGTTCACGCCGGACTGGTCCTTCGGCATCCGCGAGGAAGAGCTCCAGAAGCATGTCGACGGCCTGCGCGGCACCGACAAGGTCGATGCGGTCATCCTGCTGTCGCATAACGGCATGGACGTCGATCTCAAGCTCGCAAGCCGCGTCACCGGTATCGACGTCATCCTCGGCGGCCATACCCATGATGCGATCCCGCAGCCCATCGCCGTGAAGAATGCGAGCGGCACGACGCTCGTCACCAATGCCGGCTCCAACGGAAAATTTCTGGCCGTGCTCGATCTCGCGCTCGACAAGGGCAAGGTCGGCGACGTCAAATATCATCTGCTGCCGGTCTATTCCGAGCTGTTGAAACCCGATCCCGGGATGGCCGAACTGATCGGCCAGTTGCGGGCACCCTTCGTCACCGACTGGTTGGAGAAGATCGCGACGCCCGATCGCCTGCTGTATCGACGCGACAATTTCGCCGGCCCGGTCGACGAGCTGATCTGCAGCGCGCTGCGCACCGAGTTCGACGCCGAGATCGCGCTGTCGCCGGGCTTCCGCTGGGGCGTCACCGGACTGTCCGGCCAGGCACTGACGATGGAGGATTTGCTCGCGGAAACCGCGATCAGCTATCCCGAGACCTATGTGCAGGAGATGACCGGCGCGGAGATCAAGGACGTGCTGGAAGACGTCTGCGACAACCTCTTCAATACCGATCCCTATTACCAGCAGGGCGGCGACATGGTGCGCGCCGGTGGGCTCAGCTACACCTGCACGCCGACGGCGACGATCGGCAGCCGGATCTCGGAGCTGAAGCTCAATGGCGGCAAGGCGCTCAGTGCCAGCCACCGCTACAAGGTCGCGGGCTGGGCCTCGGTCAACGGCCAGCAAGGCGCGCCGGTGTGGGATGTGGTGGCAAAATATCTGCGCTCGGGCCGGATGTTTCAGGAGCGGCTCGGCTCCGGCGTCACGCTAAAGGGCGTCGAGGGTAATCCGGGCATCGCAGGACAGGGATGATGCGGTCGCAAACCCTATCCGCGATGCTGCTGGCGCTGTTCGCCTGGGCGGCGATGCCACCGGCTTTCGCGCAGCAGGTGCCGCTCCAGGACAAGCCGTTCGCCGAGCACAAGATCGTGCTGCAGCTCTCCGATGGCGATGCCAGGAAGCAAGCTCTGGTGCTCAGCGTCGCCAACAATTTGCTGAAGGCCTACGACCCCGACAAGGTCGCAATCGAGGTGGTGGCGTTCGGTCCCGGCATCGACCTCCTGTTCACCGGCAGCGAGCGCCGCAAGCAGGTCGAGAGCCTGATCGCGCAAGGCGTACGCTTCGACATCTGCCTCAACACTGTCGACACGATCGAGCGGGAGACCGGCAAGCGGCCGGAGTTCATCCCTGCCGCTACGCCGGTGCAGGTCGGGGTCGGGCAGATCCTGTTCCTCAGCGAGAACGGATACACGGTGGTGAGGCCCTGAGCCTTTTGCGGGGCGAAGCGTCGCGGCATACTCGGTGTCATCGCCGGCGAAGGCGGGCGATCCAGTACTCCGAGACCGCGAGGGGTACGGGAGGGCGCGGCGTACTGGATTCCCCGCCTTCGCGGGGAATGGCAGCGGTGGCTAGGTGACGCCCACCCGCCCGTCACAGGAATAAAAATCTTCCAAATTTTCTTGCTTACACAGTGAATTGCTTCTCTTGTAAGCTCGAAATGTAGTAGAATCTCGGGGTAGTTCACGCCGGGTCTTGCCATGATCTTCCGCCAGCTCTTCGACAGTGTTTCGGGCACCTACAGCTATCTCCTGGCGAGCCGCGCCGGCGGCGAGGCGCTGATCCTCGATCCCGTGCTGGAGAAGGTCGACCGCTACTGCCAGCTCCTGCGCGAGCTCGATCTCAAGCTGGTCAAGGCCGTGGACACCCATCTGCACGCCGACCACGTCACCGGCCTCGGCGAGCTGCGCGACCGCACCCATTGCATGACCGTGATGGGCGACCAGACCAAGGCCGACGTGGTGGCGATGCGGGTTGCCGACGGCGACAAGGTGACGATCGAGGGCCTGTCGCTCGACGTGATGTACACGCCCGGCCACACCGACGACTCCTACTCCTACTTGATGGGCGACCGCGTCTTCACCGGCGACACGCTGCTGATCCGCGGCACCGGCCGCACCGATTTCCAGAACGGTTCGTCGCGCGCGCAGTACGATTCGATCTTCAACCGCCTGCTCAAGCTGCCCGACGAGACCATGGTGTTCCCGGCGCATGACTACAAGGGCGACACCGTCTCCACCATCGGCGAGGAGAAACGCTACAATCCGCGGCTCCAGGTGCGCTCGGTCGACGACTATATCGAGCTGATGGCCAATCTGAAGCTGCCCAATCCGAAGATGATGGACGTCGCGGTGCCCGCCAACATGCATGTCGGCCTGCACCAGGAGGAGCTGGAGAAAGAGGGCCGCGTGCTCCGCGCCGTCGAGGCGATCCGCAGCCTCGGCCGTCCCGATATCCTGCTGGTCGATTTGCGCGAGACCAATGAGCGGATGAAGCACGGCATGCTCGAAGGCGCGCTGCATACACCCTATCCGTCCGTTGAGGACAGCCTCAAGCCCGGCGGCATGCTGCGCGAGGTCGCGGCCGCCACCGGTCGCCGCGTCGTGTTCTTCTGCGCCTTCGGCGAACGCTCTGCGATGGCTGTCGCCGCCGCCAAGGAGGCCGGGCTCACCAACACCGCCCACATCGCCGGCGGCATCGATGCCTGGAAAAAGGCCGGCGGGCCGGTGGTGCACTGACCGCCTTGAGATAAGTCAGGAACTGCACATATCTTCCGGATAGGTTTGGGCGCAGCATCACTGTCCGGGACCAGCCATGGCCAAGATCGGCAAGCCGAGCGCGCCGCCCAAAATTGCGGACGACGCGCCAGCAAAAGACAAGGCGAAGAAGCCTCAGCCTCCGCGCGACACCGAAGACGATGATTACGAAGACGGCGACATCGCGACACCAAAGCGCGACCGCTACGGGCCGGACGACGAGCCGTTTTGAGGGGCTCGTCTCTTGCCACGCTCTCAACTGTCGTCCTGCCCCGCGCTACTGCCATGCGCCTGCGTTCATGGACAAATAACCGCTCTGCCCGATAGTTTGCGCGTCTCCAAAGGACGTGAAACGGAACTGCAATGGTCGACGTTCTCGCCGCACCGCAGCAAGGCAAGGCGGACAGCGCGCTACGCACGCTGACGGGAATTTCGATCGCGCATTGGGTCAGCCATTTTCATCTGCTGGTCCTGCCGATGCTGTTTCCCTTCCTCAAAAATCAACTCGGCGTCGGCTACGTCGAGCTCGGCTTCGCGCTGACCGTGTCGGCCGTGGTGTCGGGGCTGACGCAGGCGCCGACCGGCTATCTCGTCGACCATTTTGGCGCGCGAAAGATTTTGCTGGGCGGCCTCACCCTCGGCGGCCTCGCGCTGATCCTGCTTGGCCTGCATCTCAGCTACACCTCGCTGATCGCCTGCGCCGTGCTGCTCGGGCTCGCCAACAGCGTCTACCATCCCGCCGATTACGCCATCCTCGCCGAGCACATGGACGAAGCGCGGATGGGCCGCGCCTTCTCGATCCATACCTTTGCCGGCTATTTCGGCGGCGCGGTGGCGCCGGCGATCGTCGCCGCGATGGTCATCGTGTCAGGCGGTGTCGGTGCGCTGATCGCATCGGGCGTGATCGGCGTTCTGGTCGCGGTGTTGCTGGTGACCATGAACATTCCCGATGCCGGCGCGCACAAGACCAAGCCAGGCACCGAGAACGCACCCAAACAGGCCGTGATCACGCCGGCGCTGATCACGCTGACGGCACTGTTCATGCTGCTCAGCCTGTCGGTCGCCGGCATCAACAATTTCGGCGTGGTGGCGCTGATGAGTGGCTATGGCGTGACCTATTCCGCGGCCAATGTCGCGCTCACCGCCTTCCTCGGTGCAAGCGCCGCCGGCGTGCTCGCGGGCGGCTTTCTTGCCGACCACACCGAGCGCCACGGCTATGTCGCCGCCGCCTGCTTCGCCGCGAACGCGGCGATCGTGCTGCTGATCGCGCTGGTCACGCTGCCGGGCTGGGCGCTGACCGCCACGATGGCGGCCGCGGGATTCCTCTCCGGCGTGATCGCGCCTTCGCGCGACATGCTGGTGCGCAATGCAGCACCTCCCGGCGCGGCGGGGCGCGCCTTCGGCATCGTCTCCACCGGCTTCAATCTCGGCGGCATCGTCAGCCCGCTGTTGTTCGGCTGGATTATGGACCAGAGCGCGCCGCATTGGGTGTTCGGCGCATCCGTGATCTTCATGGTCGCGACGGTGGTGCTGTCGCCGTTCACGGAGCGGAAGCGGCAAATCGCGGCTTGAGCAACAAACTCAATTGTCGTCCCGGCCTAGTGCGCAATTGCGCATAGGGGCCGGGGGCCCATAACCACGAATCGGAGTTGTGGCGCAAAGCTGCCAACTCCAAGTCTTCGCCAAACTAAAAATCGTGGTTATGGATCCCGGCCTTCGCCGGGATGACAGTTGTGATTGGGTTGGCTGAAGTGGCCCCTTACGTCGGCGACACCGCGCTCTTCAGCGGCGCTGCCTGCGGAGCAGCTCCACCGGTCAGCCTGGCCTTTTCCGTGTTGGGCCAGAGCAGGAGCAGCCCGAGCGCACCGGAGCCGACCATGATCGCGGCGTTGATGGTGAAGCCGGTCATGTAGCCGTCGAGCATGCTGCCGGCGCGCTGGATTACGCTGCCCATCACGAGCGGCGCGATGATGCCGGAAAGCGTATAGAGCGCACCGTAGATCGCGAGAACCGCGCCGCGCTGCGACGTCGGCGTGAACTCGCCGAGCATGGGCGGGCAGACGACGTAGATCGCGCCGCACAGGCCGGAGCCGACCACGAGCAGGGCGATCTGGAGGCCGGCACCTTGGACGTGCGGCATCATCGCGAGGATCAGGCCGCCGACGATCAGCGGCACAGAGCCGAGCACGCCGCGGGAGATCCGCGACGTGTAGCCGCGTGCCAGCATCACCTGCGAGATCCAGCCCGTGAGAATGACGATGGTCGCCCCGAACACCCAGGGCAGGATCGAGACGAAGCCCGCCTGAGACTGCGAGAAGCCGAGGCCCTTGACGATGAAGGGCGTGAACCAGGTGAGCCCGAGCGACAGCGCCCAATAGGCGCCGAAGGTCGCGGTCACACAGCCGATGAAAGTGCGCGATGTCAGAAGCTGGAGATAGGGTATTTTCGGTTCGATCACGGCCGATGCGTGGGTGTCCAGCGGGCCTTCCTTGCCGAGTGCGAGCCAGGCGGCGACCCAGATCAGGCCGACGATTCCGAGGGCACCGAACGCATAGTGCCAGGAATGGTTGACGATGATCCAGTTCAGCGCCGGGACCGCCAGGATCACGCCGAAGGCCGAACCCTGCGACAGGATTGCGGTCGGCATCGTGCGCTTCTCGTCGGGGAACCACTTGTAGATCGCGTGCATCGCCACCGAGGCCGCCGGGCCTTCGCCGGCGCCGAGCACGATGCGGCAAATCAGGAGTGTGGTGAAAGAGACGGTGCCGACCATCGGAAACTGCGTCAGCGCCCAGATCACCGCGAGCGTCAACAGCACCCAGCGGGTCGGTACCTTGTTGACGATGAAGCCGACCACGATCGCCGAGATCGAGAACAGGAAGAAGAACGACGAGCCGAGCAGACCGAACTGCTCGGGCTCGAGCTTCAGCTCGGTCATGATCGGAACGCCCGCGAGACCGACGACGATCTTGTCGGCGAAGTTCACCAGCATGAAAAGAAACAGGAGAAATGTAACGGTCCAAGCGCCCTTTGGCGTTTGCTTTTGCGTTTCCTTCGACGTTTCCTTGGACATCCCCGTCATCTTGCCCGCCGCGGGCTGCGTTGCCTGAGCGCTCATCGTTCTCCCCGTCGTCCCTTTTTGGCACTTTTTTGATGTGGTCCTCTTAGGAGCTAACAACGGCTTCAATACCAACGCAACCCGGCATTTCCGCAGCAAGTGTGCTACGCAGCAATTCCGCTAATTCCGTCCGGCGCCATTCATCGTGCTGAGCATCCAAAACCTCTCCAAGACGTTCTCTTCGGCCGGTGAGCCGGTCCATGTCCTGCGCGGCGTCGATCTCGATCTCAAGGCCGGCGAACGCGTCGCACTGACCGGCGAGTCCGGCAGCGGCAAGAGCACACTGCTGCACCTGATCGCAGGGCTCGATGCCGCCGATGGCGGCACGATCCGACTGGAAGACACGGAGGTCACCAAATTGTCCGATGCGGGACGCGCGGGCCTGCGGCGCGACCGGATCGGCCTGGTGTTTCAACAATACAATCTGATCCCGAGTCTGTCGGTCGGGGATAATCTGGTGTTTCAGGCACGGATCGCCGGCCGGTACGACGAGGCTTGGTACAAGGAGCTGATCGAGCGTCTCGGGCTTGGCGGCCTGCTCAAGCGTTATCCAGAACAATTGTCGGGCGGACAGCAGCAACGGGTCGCGATTGGCCGGGCCCTAGCGACGAAGCCGTCGTTGCTGCTAGCGGACGAGCCGACCGGGAATCTCGACGAGGCCACCGCCGAGGACGTGCTGGCCTTGACGCGCGACCTCGTCACGCGCACCGGCTGCGGCTTTCTGATGGTGACGCACAGCCTGCATCTGGCCGCCGCACTCGATCGCCACGTCAACCTGCATGCCGGGCGGATCGCATGAGGCGCGCGCTCTGGGTCCTCGCCGTGCTGCTCAGCCATTGGCGGCGCCACAAGATGCAGTTCGCGACGCTCCTGATCGGGCTGATCGCGGCGACTGCGCTGTGGAGCGGCGTGCAGGCGATCAACCAGCAGGCCCGCAGCGCCTATGACCGCGCCGCGGCAACCTTCGGCGGCGCGCGCACGCCGATGCTGGTCGCGCCTGATGCCGCGACTTTTCCGCAGGAGCTGTTCGTCAAGCTGCGCCGCGCCGGCTGGCCGGTCTCGCCGATGCTGGAGGGACGGGTCCAGGTCAACGGGCGCTCGGTCCGGCTGCTCGGCATCGAGCCGGTGACGCTGCCGGTCGATGTCGGCAACGCACCGCGCCTCGGCGCCGCCGATCTGAGCAGCTTCGTGGCGCCGCCGGGCCAGACGCTGGTGGCAAAGGAAACGTTGACCGACTTGCAGGAGCGGGAAGGCGCAGCGCCGCCGATCAGCAACGGCGCAATACTGCCGCCGCTGCGCGTGCTGCCGCAGCTCGTGCCCGACGTGCTCGTGGTCGATATCGGCGTTGCGCAGCGGCTGCTGAACAAGCCGGACCAGATCTCGCGGCTTCTGATCGGCAAGCCCAAGGGCAAGCCCGCGCCCTTAGCGAGCGTCGTCGGCGACCGCTTGCAGCGGGTTGAGCCGGATGCGGAGACCGAGCTGGAGCGTCTCACCGACAGCTTTCACCTCAACCTCACCGCGTTCGGCCTGCTGTCGTTCTTCGTCGGTCTTTTCATCGTCAATTCAGCCGTCGGCCTCGCCTTCGAGCAGCGGCTGCCGATGCTGCGCACGCTGCGGGCCTGCGGTGCCTCGGCACGACTGGTCAACACCGTGCTGGTGGTCGAGCTCGTGGCGCTGTCGCTGGTCGCAGGCCTGATCGGGCTCGCCTGCGGCTATTTCATTGCGGCCGCGCTCTTGCCCGACGTCGCAGCATCCCTGCGAGGGCTCTACGGCGCGCAAATCCCGGGGCAGCTCAGCTTGCGACCTGAATGGTGGCTCGCCGGGATCGGCATCAGCATTGTGGGCGCGCTGGTGGCCGCGGCGACCAGCCTGATCAAGGCTGTCAGGATGCCGGTGCTGGCGACCGCGCAGCCGCGCGCCTGGCAACAGAGGCAGAGCCGTTGGCTGATCCTGCAGAGCGGGGCTGCCTGCGCCGTGTTCGCCGTCGCGCTGTTGCTGCTCCAGTACGGGCAATCGCTGATCGCGGGCTTTGGCGTGCTGGCAGCGCTGATGCTCGGCGCGGCGTTGATCTTGCCGGCCTTCCTCGACATCATCCTGCGGACCGGGCAGCGTTTGGCGCGGAGGCCGCTCGCGCTGTGGTTCTGGGCGGACAGTCGGCAGCAGCTCTCGGGTTTGTCGCTGGCGCTGATGGCGCTGCTGCTCGCGCTCGCCGTCAATGTCGGGGTGTCCACCATGGTGGAAACGTTCAGCCGCACCTTCATCGGCTGGCTCAACGGGCGGCTCGCAGCCGACGTCTACATCAGCGCCTCCGACAATGCGAAAGGCGTCGCGATCCGCAACTGGCTGAAGGAGCGCAGCGATGTCCAGGCGATCCTGTCGGGCGGACGTGCCGAGGCGCAGGTGCAGGGCCAGCCGGTGGAACTGCTCGGCCTGCCCGATCACGCGCTCTATCGCGAGCGCTGGCCGCTGCTCGAAGCCGCACCCGGTGCCTGGACACAACTCATACCCGGCAATGCCGCTTTCATCAGCGAGCAGCTGAGCCGCCGCCTCAACGTCCGCGTCGGTGACGTCGTTGACGTCCCGGCGCCGGGCGGGACCTGGGAGCTCGACATCGTCGGCATCTATGCCGACTACGGCAACCCCAAGGGACAGCTGGCGGTGAATGTCGCGGCGCTGATCCGGCATTTCCCGCAGACGCCGCAGACGCGCATCGGTCTCATCGTCGCGAAGGAGAATATCCCCAGCCTGATCACGGCGCTGCAGAAGCAGTTTGCGCTCGACGACCGCAGCGTCGCCGACCAGGCGACGGTGAAGGCGGAGTCGATCCGGATCTTCAACCGCACCTTTGCGGTGACTTCGGCGCTGAACGCGTTCACGCTCGGCGTCGCCGGGATCGCGCTTCTGACCAGCTTGCTGACATTGGCGAACTCCCGCCTGCCGCAGCTCGCGCCGCTCTGGGCGATCGGCATCACGCGGCCGCGCCTTGCCGCGATCGAATTGACCAAGACGCTGTCGATCGCGCTGTTCACCTCGCTCCTGGCCGTGCCGCTCGGGCTGCTGGTGGCGTGGTGCCTGATCGCGATCGTGAACGTGAAGGCGTTCGGCTGGCGGCTGCCGTTCCATGTGTTTCCGCTGCAACTGGTCGAACTGGTCGCGATCGCGCTGTTCGCCTCGTTGCTTGCCGCGCTGCCGCCGATGATCCGACTGGCCCGGATGCAGCCGGCGGGCCTCGTCAAGGTGTTTGCCAATGAGCGCTGACAGGATCTCCCGGCGCACCTTCGCGGGCGGGATCGCCGCGCTCGCGGCTGTCAGCCGCGCGGGCGCGCAAGGTTATGCCGGGCTCGGCGAAACGGCCGACGGCTTTGCGAAGGTCACACCGGGGAAGACGTTCGCCTTTCCCGGCGATCACGGGCCGCATCCGGAGTTTCGCATCGAGTGGTGGTATCTCACGGCGAATCTCGTCGATGGCAGCGGCGCGGCTTGCGGCCTGCAATGGACGCTGTTCCGGCAGGCGACGCAGCCGGGGCCTCAGGGCGAGGGCTGGGCCAATCAACAGGTGTGGATGGCGCATGCCGCGGTAACGCGCGCCGACACCCACCGCTTCAACGAGCTGTTTTCCCGCGGTGGTGTGGGACAGGCCGGCGTCACGGCGAAACCGTTCTCGGCCTGGATCGACGATTGGGAGATGAACGGATCCGAGCGCACCGAAGATCGCGCTTTAGCGCCGCTGACGCTGAAGGCCTCGGGCGCCGACTTCAGTTACGTGCTGACGCTCGAGGCCGATCGTCCGGTGGTGTTGCAGGGCGACGGCGGCTACAGCCGCAAGTCGGAGCGCGGTCAGGCCTCCTATTATTACAGCCAGCCGTTCTATCGCGCCCGCGGCACGCTCACCATCGACGACAGACCGGTCGATGTTTCCGGCCAGGCCTGGATGGACCGCGAATGGAGCAGCCAGCCGCTCGACACCGACCAGACCGGCTGGGACTGGCTGTCGCTGCATCTGGCGTCCGGCGACAAGCTGATGCTGTACCGGCTGCGCCAGAAGGACGGCCATAATCATCCGTTCGGCAACTGGATCAGCGCCACAGGCGACACGCACATGATCGCGGGCGACGACATCCAGATGAGTCCGAAGGCGACCGCCGAGGTCGCGGGACATAAGCTGCCGGTCGAATGGCAGATCGCGATCCCCTCGCGGTCGTTCTCGATCCAGTGCAAGCCGCTCAATCCGAAGGCGTGGATGGGGACCGGTTTTTCCTATTGGGAAGGGCCGATCAGCTTTGCCGGCACGCATGACGGCGTTGGCTATCTCGAGCTGACCGGGTATTGAACCGGGACCTCTTCGAAGGGACTAGCGATGTATCACCTCACCGCCCTCGTCACGCTGCTGGCGATCCTGTTCTACTTCTTCATCACCATCAACGTGTCGCGCTCGCGCACCAAAACCGGCGTCAAGGTGCCTGCAATGTCGGGCCATCCGGATTTCGAGCGCGCGTTCCGGATCCAGATGAACACGCTGGAATGGATGCCGATCTTCCTGCCGTCGCTCTGGCTGTTCGCGATTTACATCAATGATGCCGGCGCGGCGACGATCGGCACTGTCTGGATCGTCGGCCGCATCGTCTACTTCATCGGCTATTCGAAAGCCGCCGCAAAACGCGGCCCGGGATTTTTTATTCAGGGTATCGCGGCCATTGTGCTGTGGGCCGGGACGCTCGGAGCGTTGGTGCTGCGGCTGGTGTGAGGGCGGACAACCGCCACACACTCAGTGTCGTCCCGGCGAAGGCCGGGACCCATAACCACGGGATGTGATTTTGACGAAGACTTGGAGTTACCAGTTCGGGCCCACAACTTCTCCCTGGGGTTGTGGGTCCCGGCCTTCGCCGGGACGACATCGGAGTTATTGGCGGGGTCCTGATCCCTACTTCGTCAGCGGGCAGCCGCTCTCCTTGGCCGTGAAGAACGCCTTCTCGCCGGGAACGACCGCGAGCTGCTTGTAATAGTCCCAGGGCTTCTTCGATTCCGAGGGCTTCTTGACTTCGAACAGATACATGTCGTGGACCATGCGCCCGTTCTCGAGCACCTTGCCGCCTTGCGCGAAGTCGTCGTCGACCGGCAGCTCCTTCAGCTTCTTGGCGACCGCATCCGGATCCTTGGTGCCGGCGGCTTTGACCGCCTTGAGATAGCTCAGCGTCGCCGAATAGGTGCCGGCCTGGATCATGTTCGGCATCCGGCCGGTGCGCTTGAGAAAGCGTTCGCCGAGATTGCGCGTGCGGTCGTTGATATCCCAGTAATAGCCCTCGGTCAGCACCAGGCCCTGCGCGGCCTGCAAGCCGAGGCCGTTCACTTCGGCGAGCGTCATCAAGAGGCCCGCGAGCTTCTGGCCACCGGAGACGATGCCGAACTCGGACGCCTGCTTGATCGAGTTGGTGGTGTCGAGGCCGGCATTGGCAAGGCCGACGATCTTCGCCTTCGAGCTCTGCGCCTGGAGCAGGAAGGAGGAGAAGTCCGAGGAGTTGAGCGGCACGCGCACCGAGCCAAGCACCTTGCCGCCATTGGCGGTGACGATCTCGCTGGTGTCTTTTTCCAGCGCGTAGCCAAAGGCGTAGTCCGCGGTGAGGAAGAACCAGCTGTCGCCGCCGGCCTTGGTGAGCGAGCCGCCGGTGCCGACGCCGAGCGCGCGGGTGTCATAGGCCCAGTGGAAACCATAGGGCTGGCAGGCATCGCCGGTGAGGCGCGAGGTCGCAGCGCCGACGACGATGTCGATCTTCTTCTTTTCCTTGGAGAGCTCGTGGATCGCGAGCGCGACCGACGAGGTCGTCAGCTCCGTGATCATGTCGACGTTCTCGACATCGTACCAGCGGCGCGCGATCGAGGTGGCGAGATCCGGCTTGTTCTGGTGGTCGGCGGTGACGAGCTCCACCTTCTGGCCCAGCACCTCGCCGCCGAAATCCTCGATCGCCATCCTGGCGGCCTCGACCGACCATTTGCCGCCGTAATCGGCGTAGACGCCGGACTGGTCGTTGAGGATGCCGATCTTGACGCCTTGCGCAGAGGCCGGCGCGGCCAGCAACAAAGCCGACATTGCGGCAGCGGCCAAAAGTGCTGATTTCATGTGTTAGCTCCCAGCAGTTTTCTGTTTTGAAATCGCGCGGATACTAGTGAAGAACCCCGGCGGTGCCCATCCATTGCATGTTGGTCGTTAGTATGAAGGGCGTGCCAAGCAAACGGCGTCGTCCCGGCCTAGTGCGCAATTGCGCACGGGGGCCGGGACCCATACCGCGGAATCCCTCGGTTGCGGTCGGTAGGAGTACCGAACGACGAATCTTCACTAAACCACGTTCGAGGGTTATGGGTCCCCGGCCTTCGCCGGGACGACAGCGTGAATATTGAAGGGTCGGTGGCGCGCCATTTGGTACTTATCAGCCCACCGCCTTCGGCTTCCCCTCGTTCTTCCCCTCGGCCAGGTTCCGCACCACCACATAGAAGATCGGCGTGAACAGAAGCCCAAACAGGGTGACACCGATCATGCCGAAGAACACGGCGACGCCGACGGCTTGCCGCATCTCCGAGCCCGAGCCGGACGAGATCACCAGCGGCAGCACGCCGAGGATGAAGGCGAAGGACGTCATCAGGATCGGCCGCAGGCGCAACCGACAGGCGTCGATCACGGCCTCCAGCCGCGGCTTGCCTTCTTTCTCGATGTCGCGGGCGAACTCGACGATCAGGATCGCGTTCTTTGCCGCCAGCCCCACCAGCACGACGAAACCGATCTGGGTGAGGATGTTGACGTCCTGCCCCATGATGCGCACGCCGATCGTGGCGGCCAACAGGCACATCGGCACGATCAGGATCACCGCGAACGGCAAGGTCCAGCTGCCATATTGCGCGGCGAGCACCAGATAGACGAACAGCACGCAAATCGGGAACACGTAGAGACCCGCATTGCCGCCAGTGATCTGCTGGTAGGACAGATCGGTCCATTCGAAGCTGAAGCCGCTTGGCAGGGTGTCGTCCGCGAGCTTCTTGATCGCGTTGAGCGCGGTGGTCGAGCTGGTGCCTGGCGCCGGCTCGCCCTGCAACTCGGACGCCGCGTAGAGATTGTAGCGCGCGACACGGTCGGGGCCGGAGATGTCCTTGAACTCGACCACGCTGCCCAGCATCACCATGTCGCCGGAGGCGTTCCGCGTGCGTAGGCGCGACAGATCGCTCGGCTCTTTGCGGAACGGAAAATCCGCCTGCGCTGTGACGTGATAGGTCCGGCCGAACAGGTTGAAGTCGTTGACATAGGTCGATCCGAAATAGGTCTGGATCGTGTCGTTGATGCCGGCGATGGGAACACCGAGCTTCTGCGCCTTGGTGCGGTCGATGTCGACGAAGAGCTGCGGCGTATTGGCCGAGAACGGCGAGAACACGGAGGGAGCGAGCAGCGAGGGCGATTTGCGCGCCGCGGCGACAAGCTCGTCAGTAGCTGCGGCGAGCATCTCCGGCCCACGGCCCTGGCGGTCCTGGATGCGGATGGTGAAGCCGCCACCGGTGCCGATGCCGGGCACGGCCGGCGGTGGAATCACGATGATGAAGGCACCCTGAATCGCGGCCAGGCGTTTGCGCAGCTCGACCGTGATGGCGTTCGCGGACAATCCCTTCTTGATCCGCGCCTCGGGCTCGTCGAACACCGGGAAGAGCGCCGCCGCGTTACCGGCCTGCGTCCGCGTCGCGCCGGAGAAGCCGGCGAAAGCGGCGACGCGGATGATACCCGGCGTATCCAGCGCGATCCGCTCGATCTCGCGCACGACCTCGGTGGTGCGCGCCAGCGAGGCCGCGCCCGGCAATTGCACGGAGATGATGACGTAGCCGCGGTCCTGCGCCGGAATAAAGCCTTGCGACGTGGTAGCGATCAGCCAACCGGCGCTGCCGATCAGCACGACGTAGATCAGGATCATCACCGCCGAATGCCGGATCACGAAATTGGCGAGGCCTGCATAGCCATGCGCGAGACGGTCGAACACGCGGTTAAAGACGCCCGTGAAAGCACTCCAGCCGCGGGCGAGGATATTCCAGCGCGCCGGCGGCCGCTTCTCCTCGTGCGGAACGAGAAGAAGCGAGGCCAGCGCCGGCGACAGCGTCAACGAGCAGAAGCAGGAGATTGCGGTCGCGACCGCAATGGTGACGGCGAATTGCTGAAAGAATTGCCCGGAAATGCCGCCCAAAAACGCAGTCGGGACGAACACCGCGCAGAGCACCAGCGCGATCGACACCAATGCGCCGCCCACCTCCTCCATGGTCTTCAGCGCGGCGTCGCGCCGGCTCATGCCATGCTCGAGATGCCGCTCGACATTCTCGACCACCACGATGGCGTCGTCGACCACGATGCCGACGGCGAGAACGAGCCCGAACAGCGTGAGATTGTTGATCGAGAAGCCGAGCGCCGCCATCACCGCGAAAGTGCCGACCAGCGACACCGGGATCGCGATGATCGGAATGATCGCGGGGCGCCATCCCTGCAGGAACACCAGAACTACGATGACCACGAGCAACATGGCCTCGTAGATGGTCTTGATCAGCTCGTGGACCGACTGCGCGATGAACTCGGTCGGGTTGTAGCCGATATTGAAGTCGAGGCCTTTCGGAAAGGTCTCCTTCAGCTTCGTCATCGTGTCCGAGATGTGCTTCGCGGTCGCGAGCGCGTTCGATCCCGGTCGCTGCGTCACCAGCATGGCGACCGCCGACTTGCGCAGCAGGAAGCTGTTGGTGGAGTACGCGAGTGCACCGAGCTCGATACGGGCGACATCGCGCAGGCGCACCGTGCGGCCGTCGGAGCCGGCCTTGATCAGGATGTCCTCGAACTGCTTCTGGTCTTTCAATCGCCCGGTAAAGGTGAGGTTCGGCTGGAACGCGCGGTCGGCGATCGGCGGCTCGGCGATCTGGCCGCCCGCGATCTGCACGTTCTGCGCGCGGATCGCGGCGAGCACTTCGGCCGACGTCAGGCCGAGATTGGCGATTCTATCCGGATCGAGCCATAGCCGCATCGAATAGTCGCGTGCGCCGAAGATCTGGATGTCGCCGACGCCGTCGATCCGGAGCAGCTGGTCGCGGACCTGGAGCAGCGCGTAGTTGGAGATGTAGAGCTGGTCGAAAGTGTCGTCCGGCGACAGCATGAACACGACCATCAAGATGTCGGGCGAGTTCTTGCGTGTGGTGACGCCGTTGCGCTGAACCTCTTCAGGCAAACGCGGCTGCGCGATCGCGACGCGGTTCTGCACCAGCACCTGGGCCTTGTCGAGATCGGTGCCGAGCTTGAAAGTGACGGTGATGGTGAGCTGGCCGTTCGAGGTCGCCTGGCTGTAAAGATACAGCATGTCCTCGACACCGTTGATCTCCTGCTCGATGGGCGCTGCAACCGTGTCGGACACGGTCTGCGCGGAGGCGCCGGGATATTGCGTGGTGACGACGACGGTCGGCGGCACCACCTGCGGATATTCGGATACTGGCAGCGTGGTGTACGCGAGCGCGCCGACGATCAGCAGCACGATCGACAGCACCATCGCCAGGATGGGCTGGTTGATGGAGAGACGGCCAAGATTCATGATTTGCCACCGGCGGGCGCTGGTGCCGTCTGCGGTGCGACCTTGGCACCGACGCGGGCGCGCTGGATGCCGTTGACGATGACGCGGTCGTCCGCCTTCAATCCCTCGCGGATCACGCGCAGGCCCTCGTCGAGCGGTCCGAGCGTCACGGGACGCGCCTCGACGGTGTCGTCCGGCTTGACCACGAACACGATCTTGCGGGACTGGTCAGTTGCGACCGCAACGTCGGGGATCAGCAGCGCTTCATAGGGCGCGCTGCCGATCAGTCTGATACGCCCGAACTGACCGGGCAGGATCGAAAGATCGGTGTTCTTGACCACGGCGCGGCTGCGCAGCGTGCCGGTGGAGACATCGAGGCGGTTGTCGAGGAAATTGATGCTGCCTTCACGGGATGGTTTCGTCTCGCCGGCGAGCGTCACCTGCACCGGGTTCGCCGTATCGCGCGAACTCGGGCGGCGGCCTTCGAACCACAGCTTGCTGTATTTGATGAAGGTCGCCTCATCCATGTCGAAATAGATATAGATCGGGTCGAGCGTCACGATCGAGGTGAGCAGCGTCGACGTTCCGGTATCGCTGCCCTGCACGAGATTGCCAGGGCTGACAAGGTGGCGGCTGACGCGGCCGGTCAGCGGCGCCGTCACATGCGTGAATTCGATATTGAGCTTGGCGACTTTGAGCGCACCCTCGGCCTGTGTTTCGGCAGCGTGCGCGGCCTGCAAGGCCTGACGGCGCTGATCGACCACCTGCTCGGAGACGGCGCTGGTCTGCACCAGGCTCAAACCGCGATCGAGCTCCCGCTTTGCAAGCTCCACCTTGGCACGCGCATCGGAAAGCTGCCCCTCCGCCTGCGTGGCCACCGCCTCGAACGGACGTGGGTCGATGACATAGAGCAGATCGCCCTGACGCACGATGGCGCCATCCTGGAATTCGACAGAGTTGACGAACCCGCCGACGCGCGGGCGGACCTGCACCTCCTCCATCGCCTCGAAGCGGCCGGTGAACTCGTCCCAATCGGTGACGGTGCGCTTGACCGGCTGGGCGACGGTTACCGGCGCCGGCGGGGGAGCGCTCGCTTGCGAGGCCGGCTGGCCGCAACCGGTGAGCACGAACGCCGCGGCGAGAAGGCCGACGATGGCGTAAGGCCGAGGCGAAACGAAATCGTGCGTTTTGACAAATTGCTCGCTTCCGTCCGGTCCAGTCATCCCAGGTCCTCGCATCAAAGCCGCGGAAAAAGCAGGGTACGCCTGTACCCGCGGGCGCCACAAGATGGGTGGCAATGATGAACTCTTCAAGACCAAAGCGCAGGCAATGCTCGGAGGAATGCCCTGACCGGATGACGGGTTGACAGGGCTTGTTCGCCTCTCCCCGTGAGCCGGGAGAGCAAGCGGAGAGTGCGTTAGCGTCTTTGCACATGACGGGCGGAGCCGGCTCGGCTAGATTGCTCCTCATAAAACAAGACGAATTGTCCGGGGAGGACAGGCGTGCACCAGGGACGTGTCGTTTACGGCGCGATCGAGGAAGTCGTGTTCGGCCACCCCGCGGCCGAGGCCGTGGTCGCCCAGATGGACCGGCTGGGGACGCGCCGCGCCTTCCTGATGGTCTCGGGCACGCTCAACCGGCAGACCGACGAAATCGCCAAGATCAAACAAGCCCTGGGCACAAATTGCGCGGGCGTCTTCGATGCCATGCCGGCGCACACCCCGCGCGAGGCGGTGATCGCCGCCACCAATGCGGCGCGCGAAGCGGGCGCCGACCTGATCGTCACCGTGGGCGGCGGCTCGATCACCGACGGCGCCAAGGCGGTGCAGCTCTGCCTCGCCAACGGCATCGACGATGTCGACGGCATCGAGCGTATCCGCGTGCACAAGGGCGTCGCGCCCGAGATGACGGCGCCGACCGTGCGTCAGATCAGCGTGCCGACCACGATCGCCGGCGGCGAGTTCAGCTCGATCGCAGGCGTCACCGACCGCACCGCCCATGTGAAACAGATGCTACGGCATCCGCTCAGCGTTCCGCGCGCGACCATCCTCGATCCCGCCATCACCGTGCACACGCCGGAATGGCTATTCCTCTCGACCGGCATCCGCGCCATCGATCATTGCGTCGAGGCGATCTGCTCGCGCGAGACGCACCCCTATGCCGACGCGCAATCGGTGAAGGGCCTCGCCATGCTCGCCGACGCGCTGCCACGGGTGAAGGCTGACCCTGCTGACCTCGACGCGCGAATGGATGCGCAGATCGGCACCTGGCTGTCGATGGGCGCGCTCGCCGCTGGCGTGCCGATGGGCGCGAGCCACGGCATCGGTTACGTGCTGGGCGCAGCCTTCGACGTACCGCATGGCTACACCTCCTGCGTCATGCTGCCGGCCGTGATGCGCTGGAATGCGCGCGACAATGCCGAGCGCCAGATGATCGTCGCGGCCGCAATGGGCTTTCCCGGCCGCGCGGCAGCCGATGTGCTCGATGCCTTCATCCGCTCGCTCGGCATGCCGCGCAGCCTCGCCGATGTGCGCGTCTCGCCGGAGCATTTCGACGCCATCGCGGACGCTGCGATGCGCACGAACTGGATCCCGCGCAACCCGCGCAAGATCGACAGCCCCGCTCAAGTGCGCGAAATCCTGCTTCTTGCCGCATGATCCAAAGCCGGAGGACTGATGTACCCAGGTCAGCATGCCCGCCTGCGCCCACTCCAGCCCGCCTTCATCATGGCGACGACCGGCGAGGCCGTCACCTATCGCGAGCTCGATGCGCGCAGCAATCGGCTGGCGCACCTGTTGCGCAAGTATGGCCTGAAGCGGCTCGACCACTACTCGATCTTCATGGAGAACAATTCCCGCTACCTCGAAGCCTGCGGCGCGGGCGAGCGCTCCGGCCTCTACTACACCTGCATCAACTCGTTCCTGACGCCGGGCGAGCTCGCCTATCTCCTGGTCAACAGCCAGTCGAAAATCCTGATCACGTCGGTTGCGAAGCTCGATATCGCCCGCGAGGCGATCAAGGTCTGCCCCGACATCAAGCTGTGCATCGTCGCCGACGGCTCGGGCGAGAGCGAGCGCATCGTCGGCCTCACTGAGGTAACCGCCGACCTGCCGAAGACGCCGATCCCGGATGAATGGCTCGGCACCGCCATGCTGTATTCATCGGGCACGACGGGACGGCCAAAAGGGATTCTGCGGCCGCTTCCGGAGGAGCCGCCGAAACACAATCTGCCGTTGTTCGATTTCCTGACAAAGCTTTGGCACTACCGCGAGGGCATGATCTACCTGTCGCCGGCGCCGCTCTATCATTCGGCGCCGCAGGCCGCCGTGAACCTCACGATCCGCATGGGCGGCACCGCGATCATCATGGAGAATTTCGATCCCGAGCGTTACCTCCAGCTCGTCGAGCAATGGGGTATCACCCACACCCAGCTCGTGCCGACGATGTTCTCGCGCATGCTCAAGCTGCCGGAGGAGGTGCGCGCGCGCTACGACCTCTCCTCGCTCGAGATCGCGATCCATGCCGCCGCGCCCTGCCCGGCGCAGGTCAAGGATGACATGATCAAATGGTGGGGACCGATCATCCACGAATACTACGGCGCCACCGAGGGCCTTGGCTTCACCGCCTGCGACAGCGCGGAATGGCTCGCCCACCGCGGCACCGTCGGCAAGGTGCTGCTCGGCGACCTCCATATTCTCGATGAGACCATGAAGCCATGCCCCACCGGCACGCCAGGACAGGTCTGGTTCAAGACGGCCTCACCGTTCGAATATTTCAACGATCCCGAGAAGACCAAGGAAGCGCGCTCGACCGACGGCAGCATGAGCACGGTCGGCGACGTCGGCTATGTCGACGAGGATCGCTTCCTCTATTTAACGGACCGCGCGACCTTCATGATCATCTCCGGCGGCGTGAACATTTATCCGCAGGAGTGCGAGAATCTGTTGATCACCCATCCGAAGGTTGCGGACGCCGCGGTGTTCGGCGTGCCCAATTCCGATCTCGGCGAAGAGGTGAAGGCGGTGGTGCAGCCGATGCCCGGGGCCGTGCCGGGCGAGGCGCTCGCCGAGGAGCTGATCGCGTTCTGCGGGGCGTCGCTGTCGCGGCAAAAGGTGCCGCGCTCGGTCGATTTCGAGAAGGAGTTGCCGCGGCTGCCGACGGGGAAGCTGTACAAGCGGCTGCTGCGGGACCGGTATTGGGGGAACAAGGCGTCAAGGATTGTGTGAAGGGCCGCTGTCGCCGGAGAAACTTCCCTCTCATCGTGAGAGAAACCCCTGCGGCCTTCCGTCGTCCGAATTGCCAAGAGAGTAGCGGACCTTGACGGTTGCCTCACCGCGCACGCGCCGCTATCGTCGGGACAAACAGGCCGCAAAAGGCCGATGTCCAGGGAGGACGAGGATGCGGAGCGTACGGGCGCTCGCCGCGACGGCGGCGCTATCTTTGCTTGCGTTTTCGAGCGTTGCACTCGCCAGCGAGCCCAAGCAGGGCGGCATTTTGCGGATGTACCACCGCGACAGTCCCGGCAATGCCTCGATCCACGAAGGCGCGACCTACTCGCTCAACGTTCCCTTCATGCCGGTGTTCAACAACCTCGTCATCTACAAGCAGGACGTGGCGCAGAACAGCATGGACACCATCGTGCCCGAGCTCGCCGAGAGCTGGGCCTGGGTCAACGACAACAAGACGCTGACCTTCAAGCTACGCCAGGGCGTGAAGTGGCACGACGGCAAGCCGTTCACCTCGGCGGACGTCAAATGCACCTTCGACATGCTGATGGGCAAGTCGCAGCAGAAGTTCCGGCAGAACCCGCGCAAGAGCTGGTACGAACAGGTCAACGACGTCTCCACCAACGGCGATCTCGAGGTCTCCTTCAATCTGAAGCGGCCACAGCCTTCGCTGCTGGCGCTGCTCGCCTCGGGCTACACGCCGGTCTATCCCTGCCACGTCTCGCCCGGCGACATGCGCACGCACCCGATCGGCACCGGGCCGTTCAAGTTCGTCGAGTTCAAGGCCAATGAATCGATCAAGCTGACCCGCAATCCCGACTATTGGCGCAAGGGCCGGCCCTATCTCGACGGCATCGAGTTCACCATCATCCCGAACCGCTCCACCGCGATCCTCGCGTTCGTCGCCGGCAAGTTCGACATGACCTTCCCGACCGAGGTGAGCATCCCGCTGCTCAAGGACGTCAAATCGCAGGCGCCGAACGCGGTCTGCGTGGTCGAGCCCAACAATGTCGCCACCAACATCATCGTCAATTCGTCCGCGCCGCCGTTCGACAATATCGACATCCGTCGCGCCATGGCGCTGTCGCTCGACCGAAAGGCCTTCATCTCGATCTTGTTCGAGGGCCAGGGTGACATCGGCGGCACCCTGCTGCCGCCGCCGAATGGGCTGTGGGGGATGCCGAAGGAGATGCTCGAGACCATTCCGGGCTACGGCCCCGACATCAACGCCAACCGTGAGGAAGCGAAAAAGCTGATGCAGAAGGCCGGCTATGGGCCGGATAAGCATCTCGCCGTCAAGGTCTCGACCCGCAACATTCCGGTCTACCGCGATCCTGCGGTGATTCTGATCGATCAGCTCAAGAGTATCTATATCGACGGCGAGCTCGACGTGGTCGAGACCGCAAACTGGTTCCCGAAGATCGCGCGGAAGGATTACATGCTCGGGCTCAATTTGACCGGCAATGCCGTCGACGACCCCGACCAGTCCTTCTACGAGAACTATTCCTGCGGCTCCGAGCGCAACTACACCAATTACTGCAACAAGGAGATCGAAAAGCTGTTCGACGTGCAGTCCCAGGAGACCGACATTAACAAGCGCAAGAAGCTGGTGTGGGACATCGACAAGAAGCTGCAGGAGGACGTCGCCCGCCCGATCATCTTCCACGCACGTACCGGCAGCTGCTGGCAACCTTACGTCAAGGGCGTGACGGTGATGTCGAACAGCTCCTACAATGGCTATCGCTACGAGGACGTCTGGATGGACAAGTAGCGCGGGCGGCTGACGGGTTCGACGGGAGGCGATGCATGTTTGCCTATCTGGTGCGGCGCCTGTTGCTGATGCTCCTGACCCTGTTCGGGATCTCGATCGTCATCTTCTTCCTGCTGCGCATCGTCCCCGGGAATATCGTCGACATCCTGTTCGCCGCCGCGGGCTATGTGGACCCCGCCGACAAGGCCAATCTGGAGAAGGAGCTCGGCATCGACCAGCCGCTGGTGGTGCAATATTGGCACTGGATCAGCGGCTTCCTGCGCGGCGATTTTGGCTACTCCTACGTCTCCGAGAAGCCGGCGCTCCAGGAGATCCTGCCACGGATCCCGATCACCGCACGGCTCGCGGGCCTGGCGCTGTTGTTCTCGACCTCGATCGGCATCCCCCTTGGCGTGATCAGCGCGGTGAAGCAGGGAACGAGGCTCGACTACGCATTGCGTGTGGTGAGCCTCAGCGGATTGTCGCTGCCTTCGTTCTGGCTTGGCCTGCTCATCCTCACCGCCTCGGTGGCGATGTTCAACCAGATGCCGATCTTCAACCCGAATCCAGCGACTTGGCTGGAAGCGTTTGCGACCTATGCCGTGCCCGCCGCAGCCGTCGGCTTCCGCAGCGCGGCACTGACCATGCGCATCACGCGATCCTCGATGCTGGAGGTGCTGCGGCAGGACTATATCCGCACCGCGCGTGCCAAGGGCGCATCGGACGCCGCTGTGAACTATCAGCATGCGCTGAAGAATGCGATTCTGCCCGTCATCACCGTGATTGGCATCGAAGCGGCGTTCCTGATCGGCGGCCTCATCGTGACGGAGACGGTGTTCAACATCCCCGGCGTCGCGCGCTTCCTGGTCGAGGCGATTCGCTGGCGCGATTATCCGATCGTGCAGAACCTGGTGATGCTGATTGCCATCGTCGTGGTGAGCGCGAATTTCATCGTGGACATGCTGTACGCGGTGTTCGACCCGCGTATCCGGTACACGGATTAGGAGAACCTGTTGGCTGCGATCGACTATGACGTTGAACTGAGGCGCGCCGGGGCGCACGCGACCGTCGGCTGGCGGCGCGTGCTGTTTTTGGCGCAGCGGCATGTGCTGGGCGCGGCCGGGCTCGTCATCATGACCCTGTTCGTGTTCACCGCGATCTTCGCCGACTTCATCGCGCGTTACGATCCGCTGACGATCGATGCCGCTCGGGCACTGGCGCGTCCAAGCCTGGCACACTGGATGGGCACGGATTCCTTCGGCCGCGATGTCTTCAGCCGCATCATTCATGGCGCGCGGATCTCGCTCGCGGTCGGCATCGGCTCGACGGCGCTCGGCGGCAGCATCGGCGTGATCGTCGGCCTCACCTCCGGCTATCTCTCCGGCTGGGTCGATCTCGTGTTCCAGCGCGTCTCCGATGTCCTCCAGGCGCTGCCGCTGCTGGTGCTGGCCCTGATCATGACCGCGGCGCTTGGGCCGTCCTTGCCGAACGTCATCATTGCGATCGCCATTCCGCTGATCCCGACCGTCTCGCGCGTCATCCGCGCCAACACGCTGGCGCTGCGCGAGCTGCCATTCATCGAGGCCGCCAAGTCGATCGGCATGAGCGAGGTACGCATTGCGCTCCGTCACGTGCTGCCGAATACGCTGGCGCCGCTGATCGTGCTTGCGACGGCCCAGCTCGGCTCGACTATCCTCACGGAAGCCTCGCTCTCCTTCCTCGGCCTCGGCATTCCCGAGCCGTACCCGTCGTGGGGGCGCATGCTCTCTGAATCCGCCGCCGAATATGTCCGCACGGCGCCATGGCTGGTGATCTTCCCGGGCATCGCCATCAGCTTCGCGGTGTTCGGCGCCAATCTGTTCGGTGACGCCTTGCGCGACATCCTCGATCCCCGGCAGCGCGGCTGATGGCTGAGAACTCCGATCTCGTGATCGAGGTGAAGAACCTGAAGACGGTGTTCTTCACCAACTCCGGTCTGTTCAAGGCCGTCGATGATGTTTCCTTCACGGTGAAGCGCGGCGAGACGCTGGCGATCGTCGGCGAATCCGGCTGCGGCAAGAGCGTCACTGCACTATCGCTGATGCGGCTGGTGCCGGATCCACCCGGCCGCATCGTCGGCGGCTCCGTCACGCTCGAAGGCACCGACCTTCTGACGCTGGACGAAGCAGAGATGCGTGCCGTCAGGGGCAACCGCATCTCGATGATCTTCCAGGAGCCGATGACCTCGCTCAATCCGGTGATGCGGATCGGCGACCAGATCGTCGAGACCGTGCGGCTGCACCGGAACATGTCGAGCAAAGAGGCCCGGGGCATCGCAATCGAGATGCTGCGCCTGGTGCGCATCCCCGAGCCGGCTCGGCGCGCGCGGGAATATCCGCATCAGCTGTCCGGCGGCATGCGCCAGCGCGCCATGATCGCGATGGCGCTGGCGTGCCGGCCGGTGCTGCTGATCGCGGACGAGCCCACGACCGCGCTCGACGTCACCATCCAGGCGCAGATTCTGGCGCTGATCCTAGACCTTCAGAAAGAGCTCGGCACCGGGCTCGTGCTGATCACGCATGATCTCGGCGTCGTCGCGCAGACCGCGCAACGCGTCATCGTGATGTATGCGGGACGCAAGGTCGAGGAAGCGAGCGTCGAGGCGCTGTTCGCCGCGCCAAAGCACCCCTACACGCGCGGATTGATGGCATCGATCCCGGCGGTGCCGGCGCCCGGCGTTGCCGCGCCGGCACGGTTGAACGAAATTCCCGGCACCGTGCCGTCGCTGGTGGGGCTGCCCAAAGGTTGCGCGTTCGCGCCACGCTGCAAGCTCGCGATCAAGCGCTGCGAGGCCGAATATCCGCCGCTCATCGATTGGGGCGGCGGCCATCTCGCGGCCTGCTGGCGCGCAGCCGAAGTGGCGGAGGTGGCATGACCGACGCACTGCTCGAAGTCACCGAACTCAAGAAGCACTATCCGGTGCGCGCCGGCGTGTTGCGCCGACAAATCGGCACAGTGCATGCGGTCGACGGCGTCTCGTTTTCGGTTGGGGTCGGGGAGACGCTGGGCCTTGTCGGCGAATCCGGCTGCGGCAAGTCGACGGTGGCGCGCAGCGTGCTGCGGCTGGTCGAGCCGACCTCGGGCCAGATTCGCCTCGAAGGCGAGGACATCACGCATCTCTCCAAGTCCGCGCTGCGGCCACACCGTCGTTCGATGCAGATCGTATTCCAGGATCCTTTCGCCTCGCTCAACCCGCGCATGACTGCCGGAGACATCGTGGGCGAGCCGCTGTTCGTGCACGGGCTCGCGACCGGCAAAGCGCTGGAGGCACGTACCGCACAGCTGTTCGAGCAGGTTGGCTTGCGGCCCGACCAGATGCGCAACTTCCCGCATCAATTCTCCGGCGGCCAGCGCCAGCGCATCTGCATCGCCCGCGCGCTGGCGCTCGGGCCCCGCCTGATCGTCTGCGACGAGCCGGTCTCCGCGCTCGATGTCTCGATCCAGGCGCAGGTGATCAATCTCCTGATCGATCTGCAACGGCAGCACGGCTTCTCCTACCTCTTCATCGCGCATGACCTCGCCGTGGTCGCCCATATCAGTCACCGCGTCGCCGTGATGTATCTCGGCCGCATCGTCGAGATCGCGGACAAGGACGAGCTGTTCCGCAATCCGCGCCATCCCTACACGCAGGCCCTGCTCGCCTCGGTACCGGTCGCCAACCCGCTCGCCAAAAAGCTCGTGCCGCTGGTCGACGGCGACGTGCCAAGCCCGGTCAATCCGCCGCCGGGCTGTGCGTTTCACACCCGCTGCCGGTATGCGATGGAGCGATGCAGGACGGAACGACCGGCGTTGGTGGACGCGGGGGACGGGCACCAGGTGGCGTGCTTGCTCAATGGCGGAACGGGGCGGAGCCAGTAGCTCCGCTGTCGTCCCGGCCTTCGCCGGGGCGACGAGTTGAGCTTGCCGCCCTACTCAGCCCCGATCTCCGCCACGATCCGGCCCGTTGTCACCTGCTCGCCCTCGGCGACGTCGATCGCGGCGACGACGCCGTCGATGCCGGCCTTGTGGACATGCTCCATCTTCATCGCTTCCAACGTCATCACCGGCTGGCCGGCAGTGACGCGGTCGCCCGGCTTGACCAGGACGGCAACGACGCGGCCGTTCATGGCAGCGCGAACCTTGCCGTCTCCGTTGCTTGCGGCCGCCTTCGGCGCGGCGAGGGTGAGATCGGTCGCCGCGAGCGGGATGCCGCGGCGCTGGAGGTGGAGCCGGTCGCCGTCGCGCAGGAATTTGGCACTGTCCATCACGCCGTCATGGCGGAAGCGGATCACGTCGAGATCGAGTTGGTCGATCTCGAACTTGTCTTGCCGGCCGTCCCTGGCAACAATGTAGCTGCCATCGCGCTCGCGCCAGACTTCTAGCTCAAGCGCCTGGCCTGCGATCTCGATTTTCGCCGGCAGCGGGAACGTTGCCGCGAGGCTCCGTCCGCGGCGCCACGACGGTGCCTGGGGGTTCGTGACGTAGAGCAGCAGGCCGGCCAAGGCCATGTCGAATGCGGCGTCCGCGCGCGGCGCCAGCAGCTCGTCGCGATGGGCACCAATGAACGCCGTGGTCGCCTCGCCTTTGGCGAAGCCGGGATGACGCAGGCATGACATCAGGAAAGTCTGATTGGTAGTCACACCAAATCCGGTCAGTTGCTCCAGGCCGACGATCAGCCGCCCCCTCGCCTCCTCGCGGGTCGCGCCATGGCCGATCACCTTCGCGATCATGGAATCGTAGAACGGCGGAATCTCGGAGCCCGATTGCAGCGCATGTTCGACGCGGATGCCATCCGGCACCTGCCAGCGCGCCATGCGCCCGGACTGCGGCATGAAATCCTGCGCGGCGTCCTCCGAGCACAGCCGCACCTCGATGGCGTGGCCTGTGAAGCGAATGTCCTGCTGCTTGACCGGCAGCGACTCGCCGCGCGCGACGCGCAGCTGCAATTCGACGAGATCGAGCCCGGTGATGGCCTCGGTGACGGGATGCTCGACCTGGAGACGCGTATTCATCTCCATGAAGTAGAATCCGCCGCTCGCATCGAGCAGAAATTCGAGCGTGCCGGCGCCCTCGTAACGCAACGCCTTCACCGCGGCGACCGCGACCTCGCCCATCTTCGCACGCAGGTCGGGCGTGACTGCGGTCGACGGCGCCTCCTCGATTAGTTTCTGGTGCCGCCGCTGCACCGAGCAGTCGCGCTCGCCAAGATGGATGGCGTTGCCATGGCTGTCGCCGAACACCTGAATTTCGATGTGACGGGGATTCTGGATGGCGCGTTCGAGGATCACCGTCGGATCGCCAAACGCCGCCTTCGCCTCGGACCGCGCGCTACGCAGTGCATCCGGGAACGAATTGGCATCCGCCACGAGCCGCATCCCGCGCCCACCGCCGCCGGCGACCGCCTTGATCATCACGGGAAAGCCGATCTCTCTCGCCTCCGCGAGCATGACTTCATCGCCCTGATCGGCGCCCTGATAGCCGGGCACGACGGGCACGCCGGCCTTTTTCATGATCTCCTTGGCACCGGCCTTGTTGCCCATTGTCTCGATCGCCTGCGGCGACGGGCCGATGAAGACGAGGCCGGCATCCTTGCAGGCTTGCGCAAACTCCTCGTTCTCGGCGAGGAAGCCATAGCCGGGATGAACGGCATCCGCGCCGCTGGCCTTTGCGGCCGCTATGATCGCGGCGATGTTGAGATAGGACTGCGCCGGCAGCGCTTCGCCGACTCGCACGGCCTGGTCGGCCTGTTGCACATGAAGCGCATCCCTATCCGCATCCGAATAGACCGCGACGACGCCGAGGCCGAGCTTCCGCGCGCTGCGCATCACCCGCAGTGCGATCTCGCCGCGATTGGCGATCAGGACCTTGAAGAACGGCCGGTGCTGCACTGATCCGTTCCTCATGGGCGGGCCACCGAGAATTGCATGCGCTGTGGGCTCCGCGCGTCACCTTCACGACAGATCGCGAGCACTTCGGACAGCACCGCGCGGGTGTCGCGCGGATCGATCACGCCGTCGTCGAGCACGCGCGCGCTGGTCGAGAACACGTCCATCTGGCCGTCGAACACGCCGACGATCTGCGCCTTCATGCCATCGAGCTTTTCTTTTTCGACCGGCTTGCCGCGACGCGCGGCTGCGGCTTCGGTGACGATCGCCATGGTCTCGGCGGCCTGCTCACCGCCCATCACGGCAGTCTTGGCGTTGGGCCAGGAGAAGCAGAAGCGCGGATGGAAGCCGCGCCCGCACATGCCGTAATTGCCGGCGCCGAACGAGGCGCCGCAATAGATGGTGATCTGCGGCACTGTCGCCGACGTCACCGCCTGGATCATCTTGGAGCCATGCTTGATCATGCCGGCTTCTTCGTAAGCTTTGCCGACCATGTAGCCGGTGGTGTTGTTCAGATAGAGCAGCGGCGTTCGGGTTTGGCAGCACGCCTGGATGAAATGCGTCGCCTTGTTGGCACCGGCCGGATCGAGCGGACCGTTGTTGGTGATGATGCCGATGGTCTGGCCCTCGATGCGGGCATGGCCGCAGACGGTGGCCGGGCCGTAGTTCGGCGCCATCTCGGTGAAGTCGGAATCATCGACGATACGTGCGATCACCTGCTTCATGTCCACGGAGCGCTTGTGGTCCATCGGCATAATGCCGAGCAGTTCGTCTTGATCGTAGCGCGGCGGCTTATATTCCGCGCTCGCCCTGCCCGGCCGTTCCCATTCCAGCGCCGCCATGATCTCGCGCGCGATGCGCAGGGCGTCGCGGTCATCCTCGGCGAGGTAGTCGCCAAGTCCCGACACCTGCGTGTGCATCTCGGCGCCGCCAAGCTCCTCTTCGGTCGCGATCTCGCCGGTGGCGGCCTTCAGCAGCGGCGGCCCGGCGAGGAAGGCGCGGGTGCGGCCACGGACCATGACGATGTAGTCGGACAGGCCGGTCTGATAGGCGCCGCCGGCGGTCGAGGAGCCATGGGTTACGGTCACGACGGGCAGGCCCGCTGCGGAGAGTCGCGCGAGATTGCGGAAGATGTTGCCGCCGCGGACAAAGTCTTCGACGCGGTAGCGCAGGAGATTGGCGCCGGCGCTTTCGACCAGCTGGACGTAGGGCAGCTTGTTCTCCAGCGCGAGCTCCTGCACGCGTATCGTCTTGTCGAGGCCGTAGGGCTGAAGCGCGCCGGCATCGATGCCGGAATCGTTGGCGCTGACCATGCAACGGATGCCCGAGACGAAACCGATGCCGGCGATGACGCCGCCGCCGGGGACGCTCTTGTCCGGATCAGATACGTCGAACATGTAGCCGGCGAGCGTGGACAGCTCGATGAAGGGCGCGCCGGGATCGAGCACCAGCGCGACGCGCTCGCGCGGCAACAGCTGGCCGCGCTTGTGGAAGCGGTCTTTCGCCGCGGCTGATGCCGCACGCGTGCGCTCTTCCAGCGCGCGCATGCGGTCGATCAGGCCAAGCATGCCGTCGCGGTTGGCGCGATAGGCGGCACTGCCGGGAGAAATCGTGTTTTCGAGAATGGACATGACTCAATCCTGCTCGTCATTGCGAGGAGCAAAGCGACGAAGCAATCCAGGCGCATCCATGGAAAGATTCTGGATTGCTTCGCTTCGCTCGCAATGACGGTTGAGGCGATAATTTACCTATTCGTCCCAAAAATCTTTCGCGCTTCCGCCGGGCTCGCGATCTCGCGGCCGGCACGGCGGGCGCAGGCGGCGATGGCGTCGATCAGCTGGCCGTTCGACGTTACCTTCTTGCCGTCGGCGAGATAGAAGGCATCTTCGAGACCGGTGCGCAGATGACCGCCGAGCTCCGCACAGCGCTGGTGCAGCGGCCAGATTTCTTCGCGGCCTATCGCGGTGACCTGAAATTGCGCCTCGGGACGCTTCAGCTTAATCAGGATCGGCAGCAGATCGGGATCCGACGGCATGCCGGAGGCGACGCCCATCACAAAGTTATACTCGAGCGGGCCCTTGTACATGCCGACCTGGCGGTACATGCCGACGCAGCGGACGATGCCGACGTCAAAACATTCGAATTCGGGGATGGTACCGACCGCGTTCATGACGTCGAGATAGTCCTTCACCTTCTCGACCGCATTGTCGAACATCATCGGCGGCCAGGCCCAGCTGTTGTCGGCCTTCACCTTCAGGTAATTTAGCGAGCCGGCATTGCAGGCCGCGATCTCCGGCCTGGTCTCGCGGATACAATCCAGCGCACCGTTGTAGTTCGGCCCGGAGACGCCGGAGGTGTGATTGATGATCACGCCAGGGCAGGCTTCGCGAATCGCCTGCTGGATCTCCTTGCTGACGCTGACCTCCCAGGACGGCAGATGCCCCTTGTCCGGCGCCTGCTGACGCAGATGGATGTGCATGATGGACGCGCCGGCATCGAACGCAGCCTTGGCCTCGCGCGCCATCTGCTCGGGCGTGACAGGCACGTTGTGCTGCTTCGGGTCGGTGAGCACGCCGTTCAGCGCGCAGGTGATGACGGCCTTGTCGCTCATGCCTTGAATGTCTCGCACGTTGATAATTCAACGTTTGCGATCATGTGATGGGCGGCAGGCGGCTTCTTGCGCGGAGAAGCTGGAAAAAGGCGATAAACCGTAGGGTGGGCAAAGGCGCTCTTGCGCCGTTCCCACCATCTCTCAATACCTCGCGAAGATGGTGGGCACGCTTTCGCTTTGCCCACCCTACGAGACGACGCTAGCTCGCCTCCGCCAGCCTCACGGTCTCGCTGCTGCGATAGATCGCGAGATCGCGCGAGCCGACGAAGATCGCGCGCGGCTTCAGGCCGTAGAAGCGGCGGATCGAGTGGCTGAAATGGGTGGAGTCGGGATAGCCGATGTCCTGCGCGAGATGGGCGAGGTTGAGGTCCTGGTTGGCGAAGTGCAGCAGGTGACGCGCCCGCTTCCAGGCGCGGAAGGAGCGGAACGAGATGCCGGTCTCTTCCTTGAACAGATGCAGGAAGCGCGAAGCGGAAAGTCCGGCCTCCGCCGCGCATGTGTCCGCCGTCACGGGTTCGCCCGTGAAGCGGCCGATACGGGCGACCGCACGCGTCACGCGGGGGTCGAGCACGCGGCGCGGCAGCGCCTCGCCAAAACACATCTGGTCGAATTCGGCGGTGGTGATGTCGCCGTAGCGACGCTGGCGCAGCAGCGTGTAGGCGGCGAGGATCTTGCGGGCATAGACGGCCCTGTCGGGTCCGGTGAGCCGCTCGGCCAGGACCTCGATCACGCCATCGGGCATGCTCTCCGGCTCCAGCGTCACGCTGATCGCGGTGCGGTAGTCGCTCGCAATGGAATGCCGCTGGTTCGGTAGGGTAACGAACAGCTCGCCGGTGGCGAGCGCATCATCGATCGTCAGATGCAGACTGCCCTTCACCGCGACATAGACATGGCAGCAGCCGGGCGTCCGCTTGCGGGGGCGGCCGAGCAGGCCGGCATAGAATACCCGCTCCGGCGTGATCAGCATCAAATGGTCGGATTCGCGACCGTTATCTTCCATTGGGATCCTCCTCGCGCGGCTCTTTGGCCGCTGCGGACGGAGGTCACCTTAGCGGAAATCTGGGCGCTGTCACGGCGGGATAGCGCTATCATGAAGCGCAAAACAGCGGCAGTCCCGACGACCCGGAACTCCCGGCAACATGGCCGTCCCGGCTTTCGCCAGAACGACAATCAGGCCCTCACCCTTGGCGCCACGTTCTGCTCGACGCCGGCCTGTTGCTCCGCAGCAACCGCGCGCTTGAAACCATCCCGTTGCTGCAAGCGTGCCCAATAGGCTGCGACATTTGGCCCAAAATCCTTGGCAAGCCCGATAGTATCGGCGAGGCGGAGCGCGTAACCGATCACGATGTCGGCGGCAGTGAAGCGGCCCGCGCACAAGGCCTCGGTATTTGCGGTGGCTGCCTCGACGGCGCGCAGGCGGCCCAAGAACCATTTGGCATAGTCGCCGGCGACCTGCGGATTGCGGCGCTCTTCCGGCTCGAGCTGGGTGTATCGGAGCACCAGCGTCTGCGGGAAGGTTAACGTGGCGTCGCTGAAATACATCCAGTTCACGAACGCGCCATAGGCGGGATCTTCGGGTCCGACCATCAGTGGCGTCGGTCCATGCTTGATGCCGAGATAGTGGCAGATGCCGGAGGACTCGGTCATTTTCGTCTCGCCGTCGACCATGAAGGGAATCGTGCCCAGCGGATTGAGCGCGAGATACTCCTTGGCGAAGACCCGCGGCGGGAACGGCAGCATCTTGAGCTCGTAGGGCAGCCCCATCTCCTCCAGCATCCAGAGCGGACGGAATGAGCGCGCGGCGTCGCAGTGATAGAGCGTGATCATCAGGAACTTCCTTTGCTGCCGGGCAGCGTCCCCATCATCTTGCACAGGACCATCAGCATGACCTCGTCGGCGCCGCCGCCGATCGATGTCAGACGGCTGTCGCGATAGGCACGGCTGACCGGCGTCTCGTTGGTAAAGCCCATTCCACCCCAATATTGCAAGCAGGCGTCGGTAAGCTCGCGGCCGAGTCGCCCGGCCTTCAGCTTGGCCATGGTCGCAAGTTTCGTGACATCCTCGCCCGCCACAAGCGCCTCTCCGGCACAGTAGATCAGCGCGCGCAACAGCTCGACCTCGGTCTGCATCTCCGCGAGCTTGAAATGAACGACCTGGTTGTCGAGGATCGACTTCCCAAAGGCCTTGCGATTGCGGGTGTATTCGATGGTCTCGTTGATAATGTATTCATGCGCCTTCAGGCAGGCGGCCGCACCCCAGAGCCGCTCCTCCTGGAACTGGATCATCTGGTAGGTAAAGCCCTTGCCCTCCTCGCCGATCCGGTTGCGCTTGGGCACGCGGACATTGTCGAAGAAGATCTGCGCGGTGTCGGAGGAACGCATGCCCATCTTGTCGAGCTTGCGCGCGACCGTGACGCCCTTGGTCTTCATGGGCACACAGATCAGCGATTTGTTGCGGTGAACGGACCCGTCGCCCGTATTGGCGAGCAGACAGATCCAGTCGGCCTGGGTGCCGTTGGTGATCCACATCTTGCCACCATCGATGACGTAATCGTCGCCGTCCCCGCGCGCATTGGTCTTGATCGAGGCCACGTCAGAACCCGCGCCGGGCTCCGAGACGCCAATGCAGGCCACATAGTCGCCAGAGATCGAGGGCGCCAGGAATTCGCGCCGCACTTCATCGGAGCCGAACCGCGCCAGCGCAGGAGTCGCCATGTCGGTCTGCACCCCGATCGCCATCGGCACGCCGCCGCAATTGATCGCGCCGAGTTCCTCCGCCATCATCAGCGCATAGGAATAGTCGAGGCCGGAGCCGCCGAATTCGACCGGCTTGTTCAGCCCGAGAAAGCCGAGCCTGCCCATCTTCCTGAACAGCTCGTGCGCCGGGAAGATGTCGGCCTTCTCCCATTCATCGACATGCGGATTGATCTCGTTGGCAATGAATTTTTGCAAGGAACGGCGGATCTCGTCGTGGTCGGCGGTGAACAGCATCTTAATTAGCCCAGTTCTTGGTATCTCTGAGGTGCTCGTCATGGCCGGGCTCGTCCCGGCCATGACGGAGAAAGAGGTCACAACCCTATCTGCCGCGACGCGAGATCCTTCATGATCTCCTCGGTGCCGCCGCCGATCGCGTTGACCTTGACCTCACGGTAGATGCGCTCGGCCTTGATGCCGCGCATGAAGCCGGCGCCGCCAAAAATCTGCACCGCTTCCGAGGCGCAGAACGCCATCGTCTGGGTCGCCTGGTTCTTCATCATGCAGATTTCGGCGACCGGGCTTTCGCCCTGCTCCAGCCGCCAGGCCAGCATCTCCAGCATCGCTTGCGATGCGGCGACCTTCTGCGCCATGTCGACGATCTTGTGGCGGATCACCTGGTGCTGCGCGAGCGGCTTGCCGAAGGTCTTGCGCTCCTTGGCGTAGGCAATGGCCTCGTCGAGGCAGACGCGCGCGAACGCGGTGCAGCCCGCCGCCATGCCCATGCGCTCGCTGTTGAAATTCCGCATGATGATCTTGAACCCCTGGCCTTCCTCGCCGATCAGGTTTTCCGCCGGTACGCGGCACTCGTCGAAATGCAGGGTCGCGGTGTCGGAGGCCCACCAGCCCATCTTCTTCAGCTTTGTCCGGGACAGGCCGGGCGTATCCCCCTCGATCAGGAGCAGGCTGACGCCGCCGGCGCCCTCGCCGCCGGTGCGCACCGCAACGGTCAAATAGTCGGCACGCATCCCGGATGTGATGAAGGTCTTCTCGCCGCTCACGACGTAGTGATCTCCGTCGCGCCGCGCCTTGGTGCGGAGGCCCGCGACATCAGAGCCGCCGCCCGGCTCGGTGATCGCGAGCGCGGAGATTTTCTCACCCGCGAGCACCTGAGGCAGCACGCGCGCCTTCACCTCGGGGCGCGCGGCCCGCGCGACCGGCGGCGAACCGATCGTATGGCTCATCAAGCTGGCGCTGACACCGCCGGCGCCAGCCCGCGCCAGCTCCTGGCTGGCGACGATCCTCATGAACTGGTCGGCGGCGATCCCGCCATATTCCTCGGGGAAACCGAGTCCCAAGAGCCCGATCTCGGCCGCCTTGCGATAGAGCGCGCGGGGGAATTCACCGGCCTCATCCCACTCGTGGGCGAAGGGCGCAATCTCCTTGTCGACGAAGCGGCGCATCACCTCGCGAAAGGCGTCATGCTCGGCGGTATAGAACGGGCTCATCATCGCACTCTCGCCTTGCTGGCGGATTCGTCTCGTCCACCATGGCCGGAACCTTGGCGGCTCACTTGCGCGGAGTGGCTGGCCGAGCCCCGCTCCAAGCAAGCTCGCTCTAGCAACTCAACGCAAGACGATTTTCATCGCTCGCGCGCCAACTCCGGATCAAAAAAAGGATGGTGCACAAACTCCGGCTGGCCCTTGGGCCATGCCGGGCATGGTGCATGGCAATAGGGACGCGGGCGGCACAAGTCCGCCGAGGGAGGAATTCTTGGCCGTTCGTTACTACGACTGGATCGCCCACCATGGCCGCCGCACACCGAACAAGATTGCGGTGATAGACCTCGCGAGCGAGCGCCGCTTTACCTATGCGCAGCTCGACGCGCGCATCTCGCGTCTCGCGTCATTTCTGCGCCATGCGCTGAAAGTCTCGCGCGGCGAGCGGGTCGCGGTGCTGGCGCTGAACACGACCGATACGCTGGAGGTGCAATTCGCCTGCGGGCGGTTAGGTGCGATCTTCGTGCCGCTGAACACCCGCCTCACCGTTCCCGAACTCCAGTTCATCACCGCAGATTGCGCGCCGAAGGTGATGATCCACGACACCGATCTCGCCGAAACGGCGCTGGCCGTGGCAAGGCTCTGCGGCATTGCGACGAGCCTGCTGCTTGGCCCCAGCGGGACTTATGAGGCCGGCATCGCCGCCGCAAAGCCACTCGAGAAAATCGAGGAGGTGACCCTCGATGACGTCTCGACCATCATGTACACCTCGGGCACAACGGGTCATCCCAAGGGCGCCACCATCACCCATGGCATGACCTTCTGGAATTGCGTCAATCTCGGCGGCCCCGCCTGCATCGGGCCGTCCTCGGTGCTGCTCACCGTGCTGCCGCTGTTCCACACCGGCGGCCTGAATTGCTACACCAATCCGGTGCTGCACGCCGGCGGCACCGTGATGATCATGCGCGCCTTCGATCCCGGCACGGCGCTCGGCCTGATCAACGATCCCGCACAGGGCATCAACGTGTTCTTCGGCGTGCCCGCGATCTACCAGTTCATGGCCCAGCATCCGGCGTTCGCGACCACCGACCTCGGCCGGTTGATCGTGGGAGGTGTCGGCGGCGCACCAATGCCGGTGCCGCTGCTCAAGGTGTGGGAGGCGCGTGGCGTCGCACTCCAGCAGGGCTACGGCATGACCGAGACCTCGCCGGCCGTGCTGGTGCTCGACCGCGAGGATGCGGCACGGAAAGCCGGCTCCGCCGGCAAGCCGGTGCTGCACACTGAAGTGCGCATCGTGCGTCCTGACGGCGGCGACGCCGATGTCGGCGAACTCGGCGAGCTCTGGGTCAAGGGACCGAACATTACGCCCGGCTACTGGAACAGGCCGGAGGCGAACAAGACGTCGTTCACCGATGGCTGGCTGCACACGGGCGACGCGACACGCGTCGATGAGGAAGGTTTTTATTACATCGTCGACCGCTGGAAGGACATGTACATTTCCGGTGGCGAGAACGTCTATCCGGCCGAGGTCGAGAACGTCCTGCACCAACTCGACGCTATCGCGGAAGCCGCCGTGATCGGCATTCCCGATCCGCAATGGGGCGAGGTTGGCCTCGCCATCGTCGCGGCCAAGCCCGGCCAGCGGTTGACCGAGACAGATGTCTTCGCGCACTGCGCGGCGAATCTCGCGCGCTTCAAATGTCCACGCCAGGTCCGCTTCGTCGATGCGTTACCCCGCAACGCCACCGGCAAGATCCACAAGCCGACCTTGCGCAAGGAATTCTCGGGCGCCTCGGAAGTCGACAAGAAAGCCGCCAACGCCTGATCAAAGCGCCCCTCTCGCGGGCACTTTTCTTTTTGACGTGCGTGTTCCAACCCAGAAAAGCCAAGGAATTTTCATGAACAAGAAACTCTCCCTGCTCGCCGCAGCAACGGCGTTGGTGCTGCTGACAGCCCAAACCGCGTATGCGCAAAAGGCGTACGACACCGGCGTCACCGACACCGAGATCAAGATCGGCAATGTCGAGGCCTATTCCGGCCCGGCTTCCGCCTACGGCGTCATCGGCAAGACCGAGGAAGCCTATTTCAAGATGATCAACGATCAGGGCGGCATCAACGGCCGAAAGATCAATTGGATCTCCTACGACGACGGCTACTCGCCGCCTAAGACCGTTGAGCAGATCCGCAAGCTGATCGAGAGCGACGAGGTCTTCCTGGTGTTCAACGCGCTGGGCACGCCGACCCAGACCGCCGTGCAGAAGTATCACAATTCCAAGAAGGTGCCGCAGCTGTTCCTCGCCACAGGCGCCAGCAAGTGGAATGACCCGAAGAACTTTCCCTGGACGATGGGCTTCCAGCCCAGCTACCGCGTCGAGGCACAGATCTTCGCGAAGTATATTCTGAAGGAGAAGCCGGACGCGAAGGTCGCGATTTTTTATGCCAACGACGATTTCGGCAAGGACTACCTCGCCGGCATCAAGGACGTGTTCGGTGACAAGGCATCGAAACTGATCGTGGCCGAAGAGAGCTACGAGACGTCGGAACCCTCGATCGATGCTCATATCGTCAAGCTCAAGGGCACCGGCGCCGATGTCTTCGTGAACATCGCCACGCCGAAATTCGCGGCGCAGGCGATCAAGAAGATCGCGGAGCTTGAGTGGAAGCCGATGCATCTCATGACCGATGTCTCGGTGTCCATCGGCGCGGTGATGAAGCCTGCCGGACTCGAGGCATCCGAAGGGGTGCTGTCGGCTGGTTATCTGAAGGATGCGTCGGATCCGCAGTGGAAGGATGATGAGGGCATGAAGAAGTTCATGGTCTTCGTCGACAAATACATACCCGGTGCAAATATTTCGGACGCCAATCTGGTTTACGCCTATGCCGCAGCCCAGACCATGGTGCAGGTGCTGAAGCAGGCGGGCGACAATCTGACCCGTGAGAATGTGATGAAGCAGGCAGCGAGCCTCAAGGACTTCGTGCCCGACACACTGATCCCGGGCATCAAGATCAACACCTCCGCCACGGACTTCGCGCCGATCGAGCAGCTCAAGATGTGGCGGTTCAAGAAGGGCCAGTGGGAACTGTTCGGCGATATCATCAGCGCCGAAACGGGCGGCTAGTTCGACTGAGAGCAACAGCCTGAATCGACCGAATAGCGGCCGAAGGGCCGCTATTCTTTTCCAGCAAGCGACGGCGCTGTTCCCGCGCTTTCAACCTCGATCATGTCGTCGCCGACGTCGATGCCCGCGATCGGCAGGCCGAGACGACGCGAATCGCCGACGCCCCTGAACATGGGGCATGCCCAGGCGAGGGTGGCGATGCCTGACGGCGGCAGATCGAGGCTCAGTGTGTAGCTGTCACAACCGGTCACGACCGCTTCGGGGCGGATGGCCGTGCCATCGACATAGAATCGCGTGTCTATCGTATCTAGCGGTGCGCGAAGTGCGGGGCTTCGAACGCGGACAATGGTGCGGCCCGGCTTCCCCTTGATGCGCACGGCTGCCTCTGGTTCGCTCCAGCGGAAAGTGTGACCGGCAGAGAACTCTTCGGCATGGAATCCGATCTGCGCGACAACGCGCTCACCAAGGAGCCCGTCAACAGGTCCCGCATCTCGTCCGAGACGGTGAATGCAATCGAGCCTCTGATGCCGGATCAGCGCGGCGATGTATCGCCGCATCCATCGCGCGATCGCATCGCTCGATCCGGCGGCCGTCACAGCGACCAGCACGGCCCGCGCGTGCCATGCCGCCAGCCGCGCGAAACCGCGCGCGCCGAGACCGCCGAGCAGCGCCGGCACGGCCCAACGCCATACCGCCAGCCATTTCTCGCCAGGCCCTCCCCCGCCGTCACCGAGGCTGGAGCGCAGGAGCGCGTTCAGTGCATTGCGGGCGAGCGACGCGCCGGCCTCGCTCCGCGAGCTCCACTCGACCGGAATGTCGAGCAGCTCGCTGCCGGCATCGTTGCGGGCCTCGCTCAGATAGCGAATCTCGCCTTGCACGAAGTCGAGCGTGAATTGCTTCAGCTCGCCGATCTCACCGACATAGTAGTGATGGAAGCGCGCCTCCTCGAGATAGCCGATGGAATGACCTCTCGCGTGATAGGCGGCGGCGAGCACCCATTCGGCGAAATGACCGAGCTCCTCGCGCAGGCCGCCGCATTCCCGGTAGACGTCGTGCCGCGTCACGAAACACTGATCCAGGACCTTGCGCCAGGGATGCTGCTTCATACCGAACTCGATGTCGGCCTGGTACATGGCGGCCTCTGCCACGGATAACCGGTTATGGCAGATCGGGATCGAACGGCAGGAAAAGCCGGCCCAATCGGGATGAGCATCGATCGCGCGAATGCAGAGTTCGATCACGTCGGGTTCGGGCCGGCAGTGCGATTCCGTGAAGAACAGATAGCTGCCGCGCGCCTTCGTCGCGCCGAATGCGCAGAGCCCGATGTCGTGTTCGGAATCGGTGAATTCGAGGCGAGCCCTGTTGCCGGCCAGCGCCTTCAACTGCTCGCGTGCCGTGAAATCCGGAGGCACGACCAGAATGATCTCGTAGAGCGATGTGTCGGCAGTTTGCGACGTCCAGCCGAGCCAGGACATCTCCCACTGCCCGCGGTGAGATTCGAGCGGGATAATGATTGAGAACAGCGGAGATTTGCCGTCGTAGAGTGCGGACGCGTCCTGCATGTCCCCTTATAGACGCATGCTCGTCATTCCGGATAATTTCTTGCGGGCTATACCGACAGAAACAGCGCGAACGATTCTTCCACCGTTCGGCGCAGAAGCCTTTGGTACAATTCGTGGTTAGCATCGCCGGGCGCGACCCGACCCAGCGAGGGCTTCGCGAAGTTTCGGAGCGGCACATAAGCGATCGGCGCTGCGATCGGCGTCAGCTGCGAGCCGGGACCGGCGCGGAGCGTCGAGATGATCCCGTACATCTCGCCGGCGACCGTCGGCCGCGACACAGTGATCACGCGATGCTGGCCGTGCTTGATGATGACGAGATAGATGAAGCCGGACTGATGCGGCACGGCGACCTCGCCGGTGTGTTCATAGGCGGCATCGGTCCGCTCGCCCTCGCGGAACACCAGTGAAGAGACCTTCGGCTCCCAGACGATCTCGGTGCGGTAGGCGAAGATCGCGTCCTTGTCGCCGAACGACGGTCGCAGCGTGATGTAGACGTCCTCGAGCCACGTCACCGCGCGATGGGCATAGGAGCCGAGGCTGTCGGGCGCGACATCGTTTGCGGCCGGAGGCGTCACTACGGCGGCGCTTCTGCGCAGGGAGACGCCCAGCGCCTGCTCCAGCCGCACCGTGGTCGCCAGCGTGAACGGCCGTCGGCCGCCGAGCACCTTCTCCAGCGTCGACAGGCTGAGCTTGGCCTGCTCGGCCAGCGCCTGCCGGGAGATCCGGCGCCTGGCGAGCTCCTCGCGAATGGTCTCCGCGATCTCGCGGCTCTGCTCGTCCGACAGCTGCTTGTCGGTGAATTTGTCCTGCGTCTGCATCGTGGCCCTGCTCCAGGACGACATCCTAGCAGGACGGACAAACCAGCACAAAACCGCACTTCGCCATCTCGGAGGCGGCCGGCCGGGCCGGCCGTGGCGGAACATTGCCGATCATTCTGCTCGCGAAATCGGGCCGTCCCGGCGGATGCTCGGGGCCAGCAAACATGCTCGGGAGCAGGCCAAATGGATACTTTTGACACGACGGACAGCAACGAACACCCTTGGCTGGGCAGACTGATCGTGGTCGGACTGTTCCTTCTGGCGCAGGGCATCGCGGTGATGCTGGTCGCCTTCGTGGCCCTGCTGGTGAGCTTCGAGCCGGGCTGGTCGGCGACGACGGAGCAGGCCAGCCTGCTCCAGCCCGGCGATGCCAAATCCGGTTCTCTCCTCCTCAAGGAGGATGGCGCCTACACGGAAGCGATCCGCCTCGGCATCGACGTCGACATCACGGTGTCGGGCCCGACACTGCGAGCACGAGTCACCCAAATCTTTCGCAACCCGACGAAGGACTGGGTCGAGGCGACCTATGTCTATCCGCTCCCCGCGGACGGCGCCGTCGATTCGCTGAAGATGGTGGTCGGCAACCGCGTCATCGTCGGGGACATCAAGGAGCGGCAACAGGCGCGCATGATCTACGAAGAGGCGCGCCGCGCCGGCCAGAAGGCCGCGCTCACCGAGCAGGAGCGGCCGAACATCTTCACCAACTCGGTCGCCAATATCGGCCCTGGCGAAACCGTGCTGGTGCAGATCGAATATCAGGAGCCGGTGCATCAATCCGGCAACGAATATTCGCTGCGCCTGCCGCTGGTGGTCGGGCCGCGCTACAATCCGGCGCCGATCGTCCAGAGCGTCGATTTCCGCAACGATGGCTCCGGCTGGGGCGCGACCAACTCGGACCCGGTGCCGGACCGCGACCGCATCTCGCCGCCCGTGCTGGATCCCGCCAGGAATGCACCGGTCAATCCGACCAGCATCACGGTGCGTCTGAACGCCGGCTTTGCGCTCGGCGAGGTCACGAGCCCCCATCATAACGTCAAGGTCGCGAGCCCGGACAATACGATGCGAATCGTCTCGCTTGCCGACGGTGCCGTGGCTGCCGACCGCGATTTCGAACTGACCTGGAAGCCAGCGGCCGTGAAGGCGCCGTCGGTCGGCTTATTTCGCGAGCGCGTCGGCGACGCCGATTATTTGCTTGCCTTTGTCACCCCGCCCGCCGCCGAGCAGGCGACGCAGAAGCCGCGGCCGCGCGAGGTGATATTCGTGATCGACAATTCCGGCTCGATGGGCGGCACGTCGATCGTTCAGGCCAAGGCGAGCCTCACCTACGCGCTCTCCCGTCTCCAGCCGACCGACCGTTTCAACGTCATCCGTTTCGACGATACCATGGACGTGCTGTTTCCGGTCTCCGTCGCGGCGGATGCCGAGCGTGTCGGTGAAGCCACCTCGTTCGTCAGCGCGCTGCAGGCGCGTGGCGGCACCGAGATGGTGCCGGCGATGCGGGCCGCGCTGACCGACAAGCTTGGCGACGCCGGCATGGTTCGCCAGGTCGTATTCCTGACCGACGGTGCGATCGGCAACGAGCAGCAATTGTTCGAAACGATCACGGCGATGCGCGGCCGCTCGCGCGTGTTCATGGTCGGCATCGGGTCGGCGCCCAACACCTATCTGATGACGCGCGCCGCCGAGCTCGGCCGCGGTGCCTTCACCCATATCGGCTCCGTCGAGCAGGTCGAGGAGCGTATGCGCGGCCTGTTTGCCAAGCTCGAGAACCCGGCCGTGACCGGGCTGAGCGTAAAGTTCTCCGAAGCGAAGGCCGACGTCACACCGACGATCATTCCCGACGTCTATCGCGACGAGCCGCTGGTGCTGGCGGCAAAGCTCGACACGGTTGCGGGCTCGGTCGAAATCAAGGGCCGCGTCGGTGACCGCCCATGGTCGGTGACGCTGCCGCTGCAAAATACGGCCGAAGGCAACGGCCTGTCGAAGCTTTGGGCCAAGCGCAAGATCGCCGATGCCGAAGTGGCGCGCACCCTGCGCGAAATGACGCCCGAAGACTCGGACAAGGCAATCCTGGCACTGGCGCTCGACCATCAGATCGTCACGCGGCTCACCAGCCTCGTCGCGGTCGACAAGACGCCGAGCCGTCCCGAAGGCGAGCCGCTCAAGCCCAGCGAATTGCCGATCAACCTGCCGGCCGGTTGGGATTTCGCGAAGGTCTTTGGCGAACGACAGCAGGTCCCAGCGCAGCTCCGCGAGCGTCACGCCGATGCACGCAACCAGCCGGCCACGAGGCGACCGACGCCCGCTGCACCGGATGCGATCCGCCTGCCCAAGACCGCGACCTCGGCCGAGCTGAAAATGACCGCAGGCCTGATCCTGGTCGTGCTCGCCCTGATCCTGTTCGTGTTCAAGCGGCGTCAGTCCTTGCTCACTGACGCCGCTTGAGAGAGGAGCCCCCCGAACTCCTCTGTTAGCGCGCGCGGCTGCCCGTCCCACACACCAACGGCCGCGCGCGCCTTTTTGAACTCGCCCTCTCACCTTCGTCATTGCAAGCGAAGCATCCAGAAACTCATCCACGGAGACAGTCTGGATTGCTTCGTCGCTTCGCTCCCCGCAATGACGGGAATTAGTACAATGCCGCGCATCATCTCTCCCCTCGCTCTCGCCCTGATCGGCATCATCCTGTTCGGCGACGGCGCCTACATCCATGCCAAAGCATGGCTCGCGCAGGTGCTGCTGGAGCGCGCATTCGACCAGAGCGTTGCGACCGGCGAGGTGGTCAGGCCATGGTCATGGGCCGATACTTGGCCGGTTGCGCGAATCGAGGTGAGGCGGATCGGCGCCCGCGCGATCGTACTGGAAGGCGCGAGCGGCCAGGCGCTCGCTTTCGGGCCCGGCCATATCCGCCAAACGGCTGACGCGGGCGAGCGGGGCGTTGCCGTATATGCAGCGCACCGCGACACTCATTTCCGTTTCCTGCGGAATGTCGCCATTGGTGACCTGATCGACGTCACACGCAGTGATGGCAAGCACTTTCGTTTTCGCGCGGATTCCTCCGCTGTGGTTCGCTTCGATGCCTCGGGGATCGATCCTGCGGCACGGGCAGCCGAACTCGTGCTCGCGACCTGCTGGCCGTTCAACGCCGTCGCGTCCGGCCCCGAGCGCTACATCCTGCATGCTACCCTGATCGGCACTGATGAATAGCGGTTCGCAATCGATCCGCACCCCCCTCTTGAATCCGCCCGACCTGTAGGGACAATGCCGCTCGATGGAACCCCTGAACCGGCGCCGTCGACCGCAGACCCATCAGAATGGCCTATTGAGCATTTCCGCTGTAATTTGCGAGAAGACGGTGATGGATGAGGAGTTCAGGCAGCGTCTCGAACAGCTGGAAAGCCGCGTCGCGCTCCTGGAGAGGAACCAGGATCTTATCGCCGCCGGGCAAAGACGCTCCTCGCTTCGGAGCCTCTGGCGCCGCCCGCCGATGTGGACCTTCGAGCAATATCCGCCGCGCCTGCTCAACCTGACGGCTTTCCCGCGAGCTCCTGCGATCCATCCGGGCGCGCCCAGAATCGCGATGGTCACTCCGAGCTACAACCATGCGCAATATCTCGGCGCCACGATCGACAGCATCGTCAGCCAGAACTATCCGGACCTGTATTATCACGTGCAGGACGGCGCCTCGATCGACGGCACGCTCGATCTCCTGAAGAGGCGCGGCGATAGCCTGAGCTGGAGCAGCGAACCGGACAAGGGGCAATCCAGCGCCATCAATCTCGGCTTCGTCGGCGCCGAGAGCGAGATCATGGCCTATCTCAACAGCGACGACGTGCTGCTGCCCGGGACACTTGCGTATGTCGCAAATTACTTCATCGCACATCCGCGTGTCGACGTCGTCTACGGCCATCGCGTCTTCATCGATCGCGAGGGACTCGAGGTCGGCCGCGCCGTGCTGCCGCCTCATGACGGCAAGGCGTTGCGATATGCCGACTACATTCCGCAAGAGACGATGTTCTGGCGCAAGCGCGTATGGGACAGGATCGGGCCGATCGACGAGAGCTTACACTACGCGATGGACTGGGACTTCATCCTGCGGGCGCAAGCCGCAGGATTCAAATTTGCACGCTTGCCGCGATTTCTCGCCTGCTTCCGAATCCATGACGCACAAAAGACGGCATCGACCTATGCGGTCGGCGTCAGGGAGATGGGCATCCTGCGGCGACGCATTCTCGGCTTCGAACCGACACAGATGCAGATCCGGCGCGCCATCGCTCCTTATCTGGCGAAGCAGCTGGCCTATCACTACGCCTACAAGCTCGGCATCCTGCGATACTGAACCACGGCGCGAGCAGTGATCCCAAAATGTCGATCACCAGGGCTTGGCGCGCGCTCATTCCACCGCACGGCATACCCGCCCACGTGGTTGCCAGTCCGAAGAACTCGCCATAGAACAGAGTGACGCACCGCCAACAAGAACAACAGGTGAGGTCACACCATGGAAGCTCGCGTATCTGCCGCCTCAGCTTCATCGCGCCCATGGTCTCCGCCGCCCGATGCCAGCGACATCGTCAAGGGCATCCACGCCATGCTGCATCCGCGCAACATCGTGCTGGTGGGCGCGACCGACAAGCCCGGCAACTATGCCGAGCGCATCTGGAACAATTTGGTCAAATACGGCTACGAGGGCGGGCTCTATCCCGTCAATTCCAAGCGCGACACCATCTGGGGTGTCCCCTGCTACAAGGACTTTGCAAGCCTCCCGGAGAAGCCCGACCACGTGCTGGTGCTGGTGCCGGCGCGCTTTGCCGTGCAGGTGATCCGCGATGCCGCCGCGGCCGGCGCGCGCTCGGCCACCATCGTCACCTCGGGCTTCAGCGAGTTGCAGGACGAGGAAAGCCAGAAGCTCGCCGCCGAACTGCAAGCGGCCGTGCGCGAGACGGGATTGGCGGTCACCGGCCCGAACTGCCTCGGCAATTTGAGCGCGGGCGAAAAGCTCTTCACCAATATCGACGACCGTATCGTCACCATGGAACAGGGCGCGGTGGCGATTGCCGGGCAATCCGGCGCCATCGTCATGGCGATCCGCCAGGCCCTGGAAGATCGCGGCGTCGGGGTCGGCTACATGGTGACGACCGGCAACGAGGCAGGGCTCGAGACGCCGGACCTGATGCGCTATTTCGCCGAGGATCCTAGCATCAAGGTGATCGTGGTCTACCTCGAAGGCGTGCGCAACACCAAGGCATTCCGGGACGCCTGCAAGGCGGCGCGCGCCGCGAGCAAACCGGTGATCGCGCTCAAGCTCGGAGCGTCCGAGGGCGGCCGCGCGGCGGCGATGGCACATACCGGCGCGCTCGCGGGCTCGATCGAGACCTTCGACGCCATTGCAACGCGCGAAGGGGTCATCAGGGTCGGCGGGCTCGACGAGCTGATCGAGACCACCGAATGTTTCGTCCACGCCGCAGTGCCCAGGGGCGACCGGCTCGCCGCAGTGACGCTATCCGGCGGCAAGCGCGGCATGCTGATCGACGCCTTCGATGCAGAAGGCCTGAATTTTGCACCACTCAGCTCGCATGTCGGCTCGGAGCTGGCAAAGATGCTCGGGCCGGGCTCGATCGTCGGCAACCCGCTCGACGCCGGCTTTGCCGCGGTGGTCGATCCCTCCGTCTACATGAAATCGATCGGGCTGATGATCGACGACCCCGATATCGACATCGTCATCATCGATGCCGAGCTGCCGAAAGCGCCGCACGAGCTGCGCGAGCGCAATCTGCGCATCGTCGACGAGATGGCGAGCCGGGCCGGCAAGCCGGTGATCTATATCAGCGCGATGTCGATCGGCTTCACGGAGTTCACCAAGACCTTGCGCAAGTCGCTGCCGCATCTCGCGGTCATGCAGGGCATGGATCGCGCGGTGACTGCGATCAAGTCGCTGCTCGACTACGCCAAGCTGCGCAAGGAAGTGCCTGATATCGTCTCCAGCTCGAAGCCTGCAGCGCGCGCCGTGCTTGAGAAGGCGCTGAAATCGGCAATTGGCGCCGCGCTCGACGAGGTCGCCTCCAAGAAGCTGCTGAAGGCCTATGGCATCCCGATCTCGAAGGAGGCAATCGCACAGACGGCAGCCGAGGCCGTGAAAATCGCCAAGCAGATCGGCTTCCCCGTCGTGGCCAAAGTCGTCAGCGCCGAGATCCTGCACAAATCAGATATCGGCGGCGTGGTGCTGAATCTCAACAACCCGGCCGCGGTGAAGAAGGCGTTCGCCGACATCACCGCGCGGGTGAGCAAGCTGAAGGGCAAGCCGAAGCTCGACGGCATCCTGATCGCGCAACAGGTGAAGGCAGATCTGGAACTGGTGGTCGGCGCCTCCCTCGATGCCGAGATGGGCCCGGTCGTGCTGTTCGGCACCGGCGGCATCGACATCGAGCTGATGAAGGACGTCGCGCTCGCCGGCGCGCCGCTGGACGAGGCTGAGGCTCGACTCCTGATCGGCCGCACCAAGGCCGGTATCAAGATGCGCGGCTATCGGGGCAAACCGGCCTTGCACGAGGCCTCCGCGGTGAAGGCGCTGGTCGGCCTGTCCAACCTGATCGCGGATGCTGGCGACCGGATCGCCTCGATCGACGTCAATCCGTTCCTGATCAATGCCAAAACAGGCGTCGCCGTCGATGCCCTGATCGTGCTGAACAATGCTGCGGCCATGAACACCGCCGGGCATTGATGTCGCTGAGGGCGGTTTAGCGCAGCGTAATCCGCCAATCCTTGCGACAAAACGCGAGAGGAAGTGGCGGGTTACGCTTCCCTAACTCGCCCATCCTATTATTGCGGCCACGCCATCATCCTTCCAACTTCCCCGCTTTGGCCGTAAAATCATCCCGCATGGCACGCGCGAGCAATCTGGTGATCGGAACGGCGACGCTGGCGGTGATCGCCGTGGCGTTCGGCGGCGTGCTCGGCGTGCAGAAATGGCGCACCCTCCAGAGCCGCAGCCAGTTGCGCGTGGTATTCGAGGGGGGCTCCGCCAGCGGATTGCGCCGCGGCGGACCGGTCAATTTCGATGGCGTCCCCGCCGGCCAAATCCTGTCGATCAAGCTGGACAATCCGCGCAAGGTCGTGGCCCTGGTGATGCTCGACAATACCGCGCCGATACGCAAGGACACCGTCGCGGGCATCGAGTTCCAGGGCCTCACCGGCGTCGCCGCGGTCTCGCTGATCGGCGGCGCGCCCTCGGCGCCGCCAGTGCCGCTGGACTCGGACGGCGTCCCCGTGCTGACCGCCGATCTCAGCGATGCCGAATCGATCGTCGACACCCTGCATAGCGTCGACCGTACGATCGTCAGCAACGCCCCGGCGATCAAGGAAGGCCTGCGCACGTTCGAGAACTACACCGCCGATCTCCGGAGCAAGGGCGGCGAAATCGATTCCGTCATGGCCAGGGTCGACAGCGCCTTCGCGGGCTTCGACAAGGCGGTCACAAAGATCGAAGGCGTGGTGCCCGGCTTTGCCGACGGCAAGGCGGATGAGCTGTTCGAAAAGATCCAGGGATTGCACGAACTCGCCGACACCATGAAAAAGAAATCGGCGAACTTCCTCGATGACATCCGTCGCTCGCTGCTCGACGTCAGCGAAGCCGTCAACAAGATGAGCGGGACACCCACGCCGGCCGCCGCTCCGCGACCGCCCCGGAAGCCGGCGCAGCAGAAACGGTAGCGCCTACCACGCGTAGCGGACGACGCCCTTGCCGGCGTAAGAGCGGGTGACGTTCGAGAACTCGCCCTCGAAAGTCGCCGACGCAGACCAGCCGTTCATCCAGCTCATCTGCACCGCCGCTGTGGTCAGCGCGGAATCGTGTGCTTGGGCGGCGCCGTTCACCACGAACGCCGATCCCGGCAACGTTTGGAAGACCGCACCGATGGTGCGATCCGGATTGTAGTCATGCGCCCAGGCGACGCGGCCGCGCAAGGTTATCAGGCCGCCGGCTGCGGCAAAGGACTTGTCCGCGCGCAGGCCGAGTTCGGTGCGGGTGCTGGTCACGTCCTTGGCGGCATAATTCAGCGCGAAGACGTTGCTGCCGACCACAGCGAACTCCGAATAGCTCGGAAGGCTGAACACGGTGGCCTGGAGCGCTGCATAGGGGGTGAGGCCGATCCACTGCCAGGCATAGCGATAGCCGCCCTCGACACGGCCCGAGAGCGCGTTGGCGTTGAACTGCGCACGCAATTGATCCACGCCGGCGGCGGTGACGATGCGATTGGTCGTGACGTCCTGCCAGCCATAGGCCAGCGCGGCCGTGACATAGGCCGGTCCTGCGTTGTGACGCACGAAGGCGCCGGCCTGGAACAAATCCGAGCGGCCCCAGCCGAGCCCGTTGACATTGAAGCCGGTGCCGCCGCCGGCGAGCGCAAAACCTACGATCGTCGACGGCGAGAAGCGATAATCCAGACCAACCGCCGTGCCGTACACGCTGCTGGTGGCGTTGTTCGAGCCAAGCGCCGCATTGCCGTCAGTCGCCTGCGAGCCGCCATAGCCGGCGGCCCAGACGTCCCAGCGCTGCTCGAATGTCAGCGGCGGTGCCTTGCGGTAGATCGAAGCAAGGGCGTCGCTGGCGTTCTTGCGGGTCGCGGCATAGGCAGTCGCGTTCGTCTCGTCGGCATAGGGCGTCGCGCCCGGTGCGCCGCCGCGTCCCGCGCTGAAGACGTCGGTCAACAAGCCGATAAATTGGTTCATCGCATTGAACGTCGTCTGCTGCGATCCCGTCCCTGATTCGCCGGAGGCTTGCGTCAGTCCCGTCGGCGAGAGATTCGCCAGCACCACGGGAAGGCTGCCGGTGTTGTCGAAGTAGTGCGTCAGAATGTTGGCGACATTCTGCTGGTTGATATTGAGGCCGCCGCCATAGCCCAGCGCGAGATCCAGGAAGACGTTGTTGGGGTCGTAGCTCAGGGTCGCATGCAGGTTCGACGACAAACCCGCGACGACCGGATTGAAGCTGTCGGGCAGCGTGCCCGCGTTCAGGATCGTGTAGTGCTTCGCGATCGAGCCGGTCGGTACGACGACGACCGTGGCGCCGGCGAGCGTCGCCGTTCCCGTGACGACCGCGACGCCGTTGCTGGTGCCCGAGACCTGCACCATGTAGTGCGACGCCGACGTAAACGAGAGATCACCGGACACGTTGAGCGTCCCGGTGGGACTGCCCGGTGCTAGCGTGCCGCCGTTGACGGAGATGGAGCTTCCGACCGTGCCGACGCCACCGAACGTGCCGCCGGCCGCGACACTCACATTGCCATTGATGGTGCCGGCCAGCGTGAGCGTGCCGCCCAGCACGTTCCAGTCCTGATTACCCGTGCCGGTCACCGTCCAGGTCGAATTGTCGACCTTGTTGAAGGTCGAGAAGCCGTCATACTGAAGAAGGGGACCGATCAGGTCGAGGTTGAACGTATCCTTGCCGATGCCTCCGAGCTGGAACGTGTCGACGCCAGTGCCGAGCACCAGGCCGTTGATGATGCTGCCGGGTCCTAGCGTCAGCGTGTTGGGGCCGCAGGCACAAAACTCGATTGCAGCGATTCCGGCCGCAGCGTTGATGGTCCCGGAGTTGAAGACGTTGGCCCCGCCGCTCACGCTGATGCCGACGCCGCCAGCACCGACGGTGATGGTTCCGGTATTGACAACGTGGTTTGTCGTTGTGAACGAGCTCACGTCGATGCCGAAGCCGGAATCGCCGACCGTGATCGTACCTCTGTTGATGATGGTGTTGGAATCACCGAGAGCTACGATGCCCTCGGCGAAATCGGCCCCTGTGATCCGTCCATTGTTGCTGATCGTGGAGGACAGGCCCGTAAACGCGATGCCCGCACCGCCCAGACCCACGCTGATCGTCCCGTTTTGGTTGATCGCGACCCGATTGCCCTGCACCGCAATGCCGGCGGACGTGCCATCGCCCGACTTGATCGAGCCACTATTGGTGACCTTGGCGTCATCACCGAACAAGGCGATGCCGGCACCAAAGTCGCCGGCCGTGATTGCGCCGAAATTGCTGACGATTTGAAAACTACCCTGCATAAAGATGCCAGCGGCACCCTGCCCGACCGAAATCGTGCCGGTGGCGGTGTTGGTGACCGTGTTGTTATCCATGGTCGCAACGATGCCGCCGGAGAAGCCGGAGGAATCGCCGACCTTGATCGCGCCTGCATTGGTCACGGTCGTGCCACCGAACGAAGCGAAAATCCCGATTGAATCATCGAGTCCGGTGATCGTGCCCGTCGCGGCGTTGGTGATCGTGTTGCTCTGGACCGCGAAGATGCCCGCGCCCGACGCGCCGATGGACAGCGCACCGCTGTTGCTAACGCTATTGTTGTTTCCTACCGAGATCGCGCTGCCGTGGTCGCCGGTGGTGACGGTCCCGGCATTGATGATGATGTTGTGATCGAGCGCGGAGATACCGAGGCCGTTATCAAGCACCGTGATGGCGCCGTTGTTGGTCACGGTGTTCGAATTGCCGCCATTGATGCCGGTGAGGCCCGAGCCCGCCGCCACCGTGCCATTGTTAGTGATGACGTTGGTGTCATTGACGTTGATCGCCGCCGTGCCGTTATCGTTGACGCTGGCGCCAGTCAGCACATTTACGGTCAGATTGGTGACGCCGCCGCTTGCCGCAAAGCCGTCGGCATCGGTGCCGCTACAGGTGACGGTCTGCCCGCTTGCCGCCGGGTCGGGCGCGCAGTCCGCCTGCGCAGGTGTCGCCGATAGGCCGAGGCTGAGAACGACCGCCACGACAGACGAAGCGACCGCGGCAAGGCGCAGCCCAATCCGACCAGCCCTCGGCGGCCCAAATTCCACTTTGATGCCCTCAGTCCAGCGCTCCCCAGCGGCGCCGCCGGCAAACTAGGCCGCCGGGCCCCTCCGTGGAACTACGGAATCGGCGGAATCGCTGGGGGACAGCAAAACCGGACTGATTCAGCGGACCATGTTGCACCAGAGGCACGCTTTTCCGGCGCAGCCTGGTCGATCCACGACGTTTGCGTGTTCGGTTCGGTCGCAATATTGACCGTCGTTCACATCAATGACTGATCATCTGGGGCGGCGCCGCGTCCCAACGGGAGCGAGCGGCACGCCTTCACACACACTGATTTGGGCAACGGCTTAGTAATTGGTGGGCGCCGCTTCATTCGGGATGCCGTCGATCGGGCATTCGGCGGTACCGGGCGTCGCGCGCGTCATCGCCTCGACCATGTCCCGGGTGCCTTCGGGATCGGCGATCCAGTTCTTGTAGAAATCATAGGGGCAGACGGCGAGGCCGCGCGGGCTTTCGCCGGAATTGATCATGCCGGTGTAGCCGCGGTGGACCAGCTTGTAGAGATGGTTCTGCGACTGGCCGTTGCGGCGCGCATCGCGGATCAGATGCTTCGACAGCTGGGCATATTGGATGCCGTAGTCCTCCTCGCCGCACTCGCCGAGGGTGCGGCCGTCGAAACCGATGATCGCGGAGTGACCGAAGTAAGAATAGACGCCGTCGAAGCCGGCAGCGTTGGCGACCGCGACATAGACATTATTGGCCCATGCCATCGCTTTTGAAATCAGGATCTGCTGCTCCTTGGCCGGATACATGTAGCCCTGGCAGCGCACGATCAGCTCGGCCCCCTTCATGGCGCAGTCGCGCCAGATCTCCGGGAAGTTGCCGTCGTCGCAGATGATCAGGCTGACCTTCATCCCTTTCGGGCCGTCGGAGACATAGGTGCAATTGCCGGGATACCAGCCCTCGATCGGCACCCACGGCATGATCTTGCGGTACTTCTGCACGATGTCACCCTTGTCGTTCATCAGGATCAGGGTGTTGTAGGGCGCCTTGTGCGGATGCTCCTCGTGGCGTTCGCCGGTGAGCGAGAACACGCCCCACACCTTGGCCTTGCGGCAGGCCTCCGCAAAAATCGCGGTCTCTTCACCGGGCACCGCGCAAGCGGTCTCATACATCTCCTTGGATTCGTACATGATGCCCTGGGTGGAGTATTCCGGGAAAATCACCAGGTCCATGCCGGGAAGGCCGGTCTTCATGCCCACCACCATGTCGGCGATCTTGCGGGCGTTGTCGAGCACCTCGGCCTTGGTGTGCAGGCGCGGCATCTTATAGTTGACCACCGCGACGCCGACGGTGTCGTTGCTGCTGGAGATGTCACCGTGAAGCATTTGAATTGCTCCTCTACTCTGTTTGAGATTGCCGCGTGAATCAGTGACTGATCATCCAGGGCCGCGCGGTGGGAAAACCCTTGGCACCGCTCCTGGTCTTGGTCACCAGCCGCGCCGGCTTGTTCTTATCCGGCGCGTTCTTTGACGAATTCTTACCCGTGGAGCAGCAGCCGCAACCGGGGCCATGCGAGGCCTTGTATTGCGCCAGCGTCTGCGGCGCGTGCGTGCTGCGCTCGTTGGCGGCGTGAGCCTTGCGCGTCTCCGACGGCATGCAGAAGAAGTTCGGGGCGGTCAGAATCACGCGGGGCGCCATGATTTCACATTGCGGACAGGCTTGCGGATCGTCGCATTCGGCCATCGGGCGCATATCCTTGAACGGACCGCAATCGTCACAGAGATATTCATAGACCGGCATCGCATCATCCCTACGCTGTTGTCTGTGAGAGAACTGTCGCGGCGGATGCGGGGCGACAGATACGCCGTCTCGCATCCGGTCGCGCAGGGATTACTTGTCCGGCGATATCGGCATCTGGATATCGCCCTTGATGTGCTTGATCGGACCTGCCGAGGACGGCATCACGTCGAAGTCGAAGATTTCCGTCGGCAGCCATAGCGTGGCACAGGCATTGGGCACGTCGACGACGCCGGAGATGTGCCCCTGAACCGGTGCCGTACCAAGGATCGAATAGGCCTGGGCGCCGGAGTAGCCGAACTTCTTCAGATATTCGATCGCATTCAGGCAGGCCTGGCGGTAGGCGATGGTGACGTCGAGATAGTGCTGCTTGCCGGCCTCGTCGACCGAGATACCTTCGAAGATCAGATAGTCCTTGTAGTTCGGTGTGATCGGCGACGGCTTGAAGATCGGATTCTTGACGCCGTACTTCGCCATGCCGTCCTTGATCACCTCGACCTTCAGATGCAGCCAGCCGGCCATCTCGATCGCACCGCAGAAGGTGATCTCGCCGTCGCCCTGACTGAAGTGGAGATCGCCCATCGAGAGACCGGCGCCGGGCACGTAGACCGGGAAGTAGATCTTCGAGCCGCGCGAAAGGTCCTTGATGTCGCAATTGCCGCCATGCTCCCGCGGCGGCACGGTGCGCGCGCCTTCGGCTCCGATCTTGTCCTTGACCTCACCCTTGGCGCGGCCGCCATGAGCGGTCGGCGCGAACGGCGGATTGGCGAGGCCGGGCACACGGGTCGGATTGGTTGCGATCAGCTCGGCCTCGCGCTTGTTCCAGGTGTCCAGCATCTTCGGATCGGGGAGACAGCCGATCAGGCCGGGATGGATCAGGCCGGCGAAGTTGACGCCCGGAATATGCCGCGACGAGGTGTAGAGACCCTTGATGTCCCAGATCGACTTCTGCGCCAGCGGGAAATGATCCGTAAGAAATCCGCCGCCGTTCTGCTTGGAGAAGAAGCCGTTGAAGCCCCACATGCTCTCCTTCATCGGGCCAACGTCGAGCAGGTCGACGACGAGGAGGTCACCGGGCTCGGCGCCCTTGACGCCGATCGGGCCGGAGAGGAAGTGCACGATCGACAGATCGATGTCGCGCACGTCGTCGGCGGAATCGTTGTTCTTGATGAAACCGCCGGTCCAGTCATAAGTCTCGATGATGAAGTCGTCGCCGGGATTGACCCAGGCCACGATCGGAATGTCGGGGTGCCAGCGGTTATGCACCATGTCATTTTCATAGGCCGACTTGGTGAGATCGACCTTGATCAGTGTCTCTGGCATCGAGAAGCTCCCCTTTTACACGGTTGGTTAGACGGACAGATATTTCGAGACCTGCGCGGCATCGACGGCGCCGCGCGGATCATCACGGACGATCTCGCCGTTCTCGATCACCAGCACACGGTCGGCGATATCGAGCGCGAAGCTCAGGACCTGCTCGGACACGACGATTGAAAGCCCCTTCTCGTCGCGGATGCGCTTGAGCGTGCGCGCCATCTCCTTGATGATCGACGGCTGGATACCTTCGGTCGGCTCGTCGAGCAGCAGCACTTTTGGCTTGGTCGCCAGCGCACGAGCGATCGCGAGTTGTTGCTGCTGGCCGCCGGAGAGATTGCCGCCACGGCGGTCCTTCATCTCCAGCAGCACCGGAAACAGTTCGTAGATGTCACCGGGCACTTCGGCTCCGCCGGAGACCACGAGGCCGGTCTCGATGTTCTCCTTCACCGTCATGGTAGAAAAGATCATGCGGCCTTGCGGCACATAGGCGAGCCCCTTGGCCACCCGCTCGTAGCTCGGCAGGCTGCCGAGCTCGGCGCCGTCCATGGTCACCGAGCCACTCTTGGCCGGCAGGATCCCCATCAGCGATTTCATCAGCGTGGTTTTGCCCATGCCGTTGCGACCCATGATCGCCACGATCTCGTTGGGCGCGACTTTGACGTTGAGCCCGTGCAGCACCTCGCTCTGGCCGTAGGCGACGTGAAGATCAGAAATAGCCAGCATCGTCGCGCTCCTTAGTGACCGAGATAAACTTCGACGACCTTGGGATCGTTCTTCACCTTTTCCATGGTGCCTTCCGAGAGGATCTGGCCCTGGTGAAGCACGGTGACCTTGTGCGCGATGTCCTCGACGAACTTCATGTCGTGCTCGATCACGAGCACCGAGCGATTTTTGATGATGCGGTTGAGCAGCTCGGCGGTCTTGGTGCGTTCGGACACGCTCATGCCGGCGACGGGCTCGTCCAGCATCAGTAGGTCAGGATCCTGAATCAGCAGCATGCCGATCTCGAGCCATTGCTTCTGGCCATGACTGAGCTCGGAGGCATAGGTGTTGAGCTTGTCCTTGAGGAAGATCATCTCGGCAACCTCTCCGACGCGTGACCTCACCAGCTGGTCACGCTGGAACGTGAGTGAGCCGAATACGGTGCGGCCGCGCGGAAACGAGATCTCGAGATTCTCGAACACGGTGAGGTCTTCGAACACCGACGGCGTCTGGAACTTGCGGCCGACGCCGGCCTTGACGATCTCGTTCTCCTTCAGCTTGGTCAGCTCGGTCCCGCGAAACTGGATCGAGCCTTCGGTCGCCTTGGTCTTGCCGCAAATCAGGTCGAGCACCGTGGTCTTGCCGGCCCCATTGGGGCCGATGATGACGCGGATCTCGTTCTCCTCGACGTAAAACGAGAGATCGTTGACGGCCTTGAAGCCGTCGAAGGAAACCGTCAGCCCGGAGACCGCGAGCAGGAATTCCTTGGGCTGATGACCAACGAGCATGATGGTCTCCTCACTCTGCTGGTGCGCCGTCGGCAACCGAATTGTCGCTCCAGCCCGGCTTCTTGCGCGAGGCGAAAAGGCGGTCGACGCGCGGCTGCACATAGTCGGCCCAGAGCCCCGACAGGCCGTTCGGGAAAGCGAGCACGACCGCGATGAACAGCGCGCCGAGACCAAACAGCCAGAGTTGCGGAAAGGATTCCGACAGGCTGGTCTTGGCGAAGTTCACCAGAATGGCCCCCCATATCGCGCCAAAGATCGACATCCGTCCGCCGACCGCGGTGTAGATCACCATCTCGATCGACGGCACGATGCCGACAAAGGACGGCGACATGAAACCGACATTGAGCGCGAACATGGCCCCGCCGATCGCGGCGAAAACCGCGGCCATACAGAACGCAAAGATCTTGAAGTTGGCGACGCTGTAGCCGGAGAAGCGGACGCGGTCCTCCTGTTCGCGCATAGCCACCAGGATGCGGCCGAGCTTGGTCAGGCGGATGAACTGCGCGATGCCGATGCAGGCGAACAGCAGCACCACTTCGACGAAGTACAAGATGACCTTGGCGTGGTCGGGCCGGATGTCCCATCCCTTGAGGGTGCGCAGGTCGGTCATGCCGTTGATGCCGCCGGTGTAGCCCTGCTGGCCCACGATCAGGATGGTGAGGATGGCCGCCACCGCCTGGGTGATGATGGCAAAGTAGGTGCCGCCCACGCGCCGCTTGAACATCGCAGTGCCGATGATCAGCGCGAAGATGCCGGGGACCAAGATGATGGCGAGGATGGTGAAGGCGAGACTGTGAAACGGCTGCCAGAACAGTGGCAGTGACGTGATCTGATTCCAGTCCATGAAGTCCGGGATGCCTGGCGTCGACTGGATTTTGGTATTTTCGACGCTGGAGGCCTCCAGCTTGAGGAACATCGCCATGCAATAGCCGCCGAGGCCGAAGAACACGCCCTGCCCCAGACTGAGAATGCCGCCGTAGCCCCAGCACAGCACGAGACCGAGCGCGACGAAGGCGTAGGTCAGATACTTCGCGACGAGGTTGAGACGGAACACATCCAGCGAGAGCGGCAGGATGACGAACAGCACGGCGGCCAGCACGAGGAAGCCCATGAGCTCGGATCGATTGAAGAAGCGTGAGTTGATGACCATGACTTGCCTGCTTCTTGTTATTTGCGGACCTTGAGGGCGAAGAGACCCTGCGGCCGCAGCATCAGGATTCCGACAACGGCAAGCAGCGTCAGCACCTTAGCCATCGAGCCCGACAGGAAGAACTCGAGGGTGGATTGGGTCTGCGAGATTGAGAAGGCCGATGCGATGGTGCCGAGCAGGCTTGCCGCGCCGCCGAACACGACCACCAGGAACGTATCGACGATGTAGAGCTGTCCGGAGGTCGGCCCGGTCGAGCCGATCATGGTGAAGGCGCTCCCAGCGACACCGGCAATGCCGCAGCCGAGGCCGAAAGTGTAGCGATCCACCTTTTCGGTGTTGATGCCGACGGCACCGGCCATGATGCGGTTCTGCACGACGGCGCGCACCTGTCGACCCCAGCGCGATTTGTACATCACGTAGGCGACGCCGACAGTGATCAGGACGGTGAGGCACATCACGAAGACGCCGTTGATCGGCACTTCGATGCTGTCGGTCACGTGCAGCGAGCCGAGCATCCATTGCGGCAGCTCGACGCCGACCTCGCGCGCGCCGAACACGGAGCGATAGGCCTGTTGCAGGATCAGGCTGAGGCCCCAAGTCGCGAGCAGCGTGTCGAGCGGGCGCTTGTAGAGATGCCGTATCAGCACCCATTCCACCAGCATCCCCAACGCACCGGATGCGACAAAGGCCAGGATCATCGCGAGGAAGAAATAGCCGCTGAACAGGCTCGGCAAATAGGATTGGAAGAAGCTCGAGGTCATCCAGGTGACGTAGGCCCCAAGGATCATGAACTCGCCATGGGCCATGTTGATGACGCCCATCTGGCCGAAGATGATCGCAAGACCCAGCGCCATCAGGACGTAGACGGAGAACAGGATCAGTCCTGCAAAGCCCTGCATGACGAAGATGGAGCCAAGGTCACCAAGCGAGTAGTCGCCGAACATCGATGTCCTCCGTCGGGAAAGGGTCCCGGGGGGGGGGGGGGGGGGGGGGGGGGGGGGGGGGGGGGGGGGGGGTGGGGGGGGGGGGCGGGGGGGGGGGTGGGGGGGGGGGGGGGGGGGGGGGAGGCCGGGGGGGGGGGGGGGGAAAGGAGGGTTGGTG
>NZ_JBVVPP010000005.1:132262-245002 GCF_055811315.1 Bradyrhizobium sp. MI1.4
CCCCCCCCCCCCCCCCCCCCCCCCCCCAACACCACCCCCCCCCCCCCACACCCCTCCCCCCCCCCACCTCCCTTCCCCCCCCGGGGCCCGGGGCCCCGCCCGCGCCCCCGCCCCCCCCCCCGGGGGGTCTTCGGCGTGGATTTGCGGTCCACGCCAGGGAGAGGTTTTGCCTGAGAGGGAAACGGCGACGAACGCCGTGACTAACTGATAGATCTCGTCTTACTGGTAGCCCTTGGGGAACGGATCCGGCTCGACCAGATCGGCGGTCTCGTAGATCAGTTCGAACTGGCCATCGAGCTTGGCGCGTCCCACCCGGGTCTTCGACCAGAGGTGATGATTTTCGTGGATGCGCACATAACCTTCCGGAGCGCCCTTGAACTCGATGCCCGGCGACGCCGCGGCGATCTTGTCGATGTCGAAGGAGCCCGCCTTCTCCACCGTCAACTTCCACAACCACGGTCCGAGATAGGCAGCCTGGGTGACGTCTCCGATCACGGTCTTCTCGCCCCACATCTTCTTGAACGCAGGAACGAAGGTCTTGTTGTTCGGATTGTCGAGCGACTGGAAGTACTTCATGCAGGCATAGGCGCCCGCGATGTTCTCGCCGCCAATGCCGTCGATCTCGTCTTCGGTCACCGAGATCGTGAGCAGCGCCTGCTTGGAGAGGTCGATGCCGGCCGCCTTGAGCTGCTTGTAGAACGCGACGTTCGAGCCGCCGACGACGTCGGTGAAGATCACGTCGGGCTTGGTCAGCTTGATCTTGTTGATGACCGAATTGAACTGCGTATTGCCGAGCGGATAATACTCTTCGCCGACCACCTTGCCCTTCAGCACGTTCTCGACATGCTTGCGCGCAATCTTGTTCGAGGTGCGCGGCCAGATGTAGTCGGAGCCGATGAAGAAGAACGACTTGGCGCCCTTCTCCTTGGCGATCCAGTTCAGGCCGGCGAGGATCTGCTGAGTGGCTTCCTGACCTGTGTAGATCACGTTCTTGGACTGCTCGAGACCTTCGTAGAAGGTCGGGTAATAGAGCATGCCGTTGTACTGCTCCATGACGGGCAGCACGGCCTTGCGGGACGCCGAGGTCCAGCAGCCCATGATCGCCGCGACCTTGTCGTTGACCAGCAGCTTCTTGGCCTTCTCGGCAAAGGTCGGCCAGTCGCTGGCGCCGTCTTCCTGGATGAACTTGATCTTGCGACCGAGCACGCCGCCCATGGCATTGATCTGCTCGATGGCAAGCTTTTCGGCTTCGATCGAGCCGGTCTCGGAGATGGCCATGGTGCCGGTCGCCGAATGCAGGATGCCGACCGTCACCTCGGTGTCGGTGACCGCGAGACCCGTGGTGTTGACTGCCGAGGTCGCTGGGGCCTGCGCAAAAGATGCTCGCGGTAGCATGGTGATGGCCGGCACGGCCGCCATTCCCATCAATAATTTGCGCCGGAGCGGCGATAACAGGCCCTTGTTCGCTTCGTCTGACATGAGCACCCCACTGTTGTTCGAGGACACGCGATTGGTGCCGTGAGGATGGCTCGAATTTGTGCACTGCAAGCATACGCAAGATCGCGTATACTGCACCGCAAAATGACGACGTAGGCTTTTGGTACGGATTTTGCGAGGGGGTCCGGCGCGTTCGGGAGTAGGAGTGGGGGCTGAAGTGGCAGGGCGGCAGCGAATAGATCGCGTCAGGCGCCAGTACAACCAATGGGTCGCCAACCAGACGCTGGAAGACTACGCGCTGCGCTTCACCGCCAAGAGCGCGCGCCGGTGGTCCGCTGCCCGCGTCGCCAACACTGCCCTGGGCGCCATCTCCTTTCTCGCGCTTGAGGCGATCGGCGGCACCATCACCCTGAATTACGGGGTTACCAACGCCACCGCCGCGATCCTCGTCGTCTCCATCATCATCTTCTGCTGCGGCGTCCCGATTGCCTATTATGCCGCCAAATGCGGCATCGACATTGACCTGCTCACCCGCGGCGCCGGCTTCGGTTATATCGGCTCGACCGTCACGTCGCTGATCTACGCCTCCTTCACCTTCATCTTCTTCGCGATCGAAGCGGTGATCCTGGCCACGGCGCTCGAGATGTGCTTCGGCATTCCGCGCCCGATCGGCTATCTCATCAGCGCGGTCGCGATCATCCCGCTTGTCACCTACGGCATCACGCTGATCAGCCGCTTCCAGCTCTGGACGCAGCCGATCTGGATCATCCTGCACATCCTGCCCTTCGCGGCGATCGCCTGGGCCAACCCTTACTCGTTCACGGAATGGCGCAAATTCGCCGGCGAGCACGGCGACCCCAGCGGACATTTCGATCTACTGCTGTTCGGCGTAGCATCCTCCGTGGTGTTTTCGCTGGTGGCTCAGATCGGCGAGCAGGTCGACTTCCTCAGGTTTCTGCCGCGCGACCGCCGCACCTCGCGAACGTCGTGGTGGGCCGCCCTGCTGATCGCGGGGCCCGGCTGGATCATCTTCGGCGCGCTGAAATTGCTGCTGGGCTCGTTTCTCGCCTTCTTCGCGCTGAGCCACGGCCTCTCCAGCGAACTGGCGGCCGAGCCTGCGCACATGTATCTCGAGGCGTTTCGCTACGTGTTGTCGCAGCCGGACATGGCTCTGGCACTCACCGGCGCGTTCGTGATCCTGTCGCAGCTCAAGATCAACGTCACCAACGCCTATGCAGGCTCGATCGCCTGGTCGAACTTCTTCTCGCGTCTCACTCATAGCCATCCGGGCCGGGTCGTCTGGCTGGTGTTCAACGTGATGGTGGCCTTGCTGCTGATGGAGATCGGCGTCTACAAGGCGCTGGAGCAGACGCTCGCGCTCTACTCCAATGTCGCGATCGCCTGGGTCGGTGCGCTGGTCTCTGATCTCGTGGTCAACAAGCCCCTCGGCCTGCGCCCGCCGCAGATGGAGTTCAAGCGCGCCCATCTCTACGACATCAACCCGGTCGGCGTCGGCGCGATGACGATCGCGACCATCGTCTCGATCGCGGCATTCTACGGCCTGTTCGGCTCGACCATGAAAGCGCTCGCGGCCTTCGTCGCGCTGACGGTCGCCTTCGTCACCGCGCCCGTCATCGCCTGGCTCACCGACGGAAAATATTACATCGCGCGCAAGCCGAAGAGGAGTTGGGCCAACATCGAATCGATCCAGTGCTGCATCTGCGAGCACCATTTCGAGCCGGAGGACATGACCTCCTGTCCTGCCTATGCCGGCCCGATCTGCTCGCTATGCTGCTCGCTCGATGCGCGCTGCCACGATTTGTGCAAACCGCATGCGCGCGCGCAGGTGCAGTTCGCCGACGCACTCGCCAGGATCTTGCCGCAGGCGATCTATCAGCGGATCAACTCGCAGTTCGGCCACTACATCGGTGTGTTCGTGGTCTCCGCGGGCCTCGTCGCGCTGGTGCTGGGGCTGATTTACCTCCAGAGCTCGGTCAGCGTGCCTGGCGAGAACATGCTCGTCTCCAACGTGCTCTGGAAGGTGTTCTTCTCGCTCAGCATCATCATCGGCGTGGTGGCCTGGCTGTTCGTGCTGGCGCAGCAGAGCCGACGGGCCGCCGAGGCCGAGACCCGGCGCCAGACCACGCTGCTGATTCAGGAGATCGACGCCCACAAGCGCACCGATGCCGAGCTCCAGCGCGCCAAGGAAATCGCAGAATCCGCCAACCTCGCCAAGAGCCGCTACGTGGTGGGCCTGAGCCACGAGCTGCGCTCGCCGCTGAATGCGATCAGCGGCTATGCCCAACTCCTGGAGCAGGACACCACGCTCAACACCAAGCCGCGCGACCAGGTCCGCGTCGTCCGCCGCAGCGCCGATCACCTCTCCGGCCTGATCGACGGCATTCTGGACATCTCCAAGATCGAGGCGGGGCGGCTGTACCTGTCGCGCGACGAGGTGCGCCTGACCGAATTCCTCGACCAGCTCGTCGGCATGTTCCGCCTTCAGGCCGCGGCCAAGAGCATCGACTTCGTGTTCAGGCGGCCGGCGCATTTGCCGGTCGTGGTCTATGCCGACGAGAAGCGGCTGCGCCAGGTGCTGATCAATCTGCTGTCCAACGCGATCAAATTCACCCAGGTCGGCAGTGTGCAGTTCGTGGTGCACTATCGCAGCCCGGTCGCGGAGTTCGAGGTGATCGACACCGGCCCCGGCATCCAGGGCGACGATCTCGAGCGCATCTTCGCACCTTTCGAACGCGGCGCGCTCGGTGTCTCGCAGCCGCAGACCGGCACCGGGCTGGGCCTGACCATCAGCCGGCTGCTCGCCGGCGTCATGGGCGGCGACATCAAGGTCTTGAGCACGGTCGGCAGCGGCAGCACGTTCAAGGTCAAGATGCTGCTGTCGGAAGTCACCAATCCGCAGCGCATTGCGCCGGTGGAGGCCCCGATCTCCGGCTATCACGGCGCGCGCAAGACCATCCTCATCACCGACGACGATCCCGTGCATCGCGACCTCCTGCGCGAGGTGTTGACCCCACTCGGCTTCATCCTGCTCAGCGCGCCCGACGGGCCTGGCTGCCTGGCGCTAGCCCAGCACTGCCGGCCTGATCTGTTCCTGCTCGATATCTCCATGCCTGGCATGGACGGCTGGACGGTGGCGGAGACGCTGCGCGCGAACGGCCACCATCAGGCGCGCATCCTGATGGTGTCTGCTAGCGCGCTCGAGGCGCACGGCACACCGCTGGCACAGCCTTTCCACGACGGCTACCTGATGAAGCCGATCGATATTCCCAGGCTTTTGGAAAGCATCCGCCAGCTTCTCAAAGTCGAATGGCAATACGGCTCGGAGGAGATCGCGGTGCCGCTGTGGCGGCCGGAGAGCGGCTCGCGGCCGCCTGTACGACACATCGAGGCTCTGATCGGGCTCGGTCAGATCGGCTACGTCAAGGCTATCCAGTTGAAGCTGGACGAGATCGGCAGTGAGCACCCTGAACATGCCGACTTCGTCGCGGAAATGCGGTCGCTGGTCGACCGCTTCGATCTCGACCAGTACATGGCCACATTGAAGACGTTGCATGCGTATGAGCACTGAGTCGAAAAAGCGCGACGTCGCGCTCGTTGTCGACGACTCCCCGGAGACGCTGCGGCTGCTCACCGACGCGCTTGACAGCGCCGGGATGACGGTGATGGTGGCACTCGACGGCGCGGCCGCGATGCGTATCGTCGACCAGATCACGCCCGACATCGTGCTGCTCGACGCGGTGATGCCGGGCATGGACGGGTTCGAGACCTGCCGCCGCCTCAAGCGCGATGCGGGCCTTGCCAATGTCCCGGTGATATTCATGACGGGGCTCGCCGAGACCGAGCACATTGTGCGCGGGCTGGAGGCCGGCGGCGTCGACTACGTGACCAAGCCGATCGTGATCGAGGAGATGCTGGCGCGGATCCGCGTTCATCTCGGCAATGCGCGGCTGACGCAAAGCGCGCGCGCCGCGCTCGATGTCTCCGGCCGATTCCTGTTCGCGGTCAACCGCCAGGGCAAATTGTTGTGGGCGACCCCGCAGGCGCAGAAGCTGCTGGCGGACCACCACGGCGCGCAGGCCGACGACGATTTCGTCCTGCCGGTATCATTGCTGCAATGGCTGGAGCAGGCGAAGGGCAAGGGCAGCTCGAAATCTCAGGCGGCTTCCCTGCCCGACAATCCTCAACTCCGGTTGTACTACATGGGCGAGACCGCACCGAACGAGTTCCTGCTGCGGCTCTCCAGGGAATCCGGCACCGCGCCGCCACCCGAGTTCACCAGCGAGCTCGGCCTCACTACCCGCGAAGGCGAGGTGCTGGCCTGGCTCAGCAAGGGCAAGACCAACCGCGACATCGCGCAGATTTTGGGCTTGAGCCCGCGCACGGTCGACAAGCATCTCGAGCAGATCTACTCCAAGCTTGGAGTCGAGAACCGGACCGCGGCTGCGGCGATTGCAACGAATGCGACAAGAAGGAATTCGTAGTCTTGCTCCGAGTGAGTTGGGATGTGACTCAGCACACCGTGTCGTCCCGGCGAAGGCCGGGACCCATAACCCCAGGGAGTGATTTGGCGAAGACTAGTCGTTCGGACTAGCACCGTCCGCAATCGATAGGCCTCGCTGTATGGGTCCCGGCCCCCGTGCGCAATTGCGCACTAGGCCGGGACGACGTTGCAATGCTTGGTTAGCGCCTAGTCCTCACCCGTACACAAACTCCCCGCCATCCAGATTCGTCTTCGGGATCTCGTCCTTTTCGGTCCAGTAATCCTGGCTGTGCTGCCATTCCGGCTTGTCGCCGCGCTTGGGCAGCAAGTCCATGTTGCGCATCATATAGCCGGGATTGAAGTTTTCCGGATCGATCCAGGGCAGGATCGGCATGTTGTGGTCTTCGGCTCGCAACTTGACCTCGACCTTCTTCGCACCTTTGGCCTTCATGTGACCGAGCAGGCGGCAGACGAAGTCGGCGACGAGGTCGACGCGCAGCGTCCAGCTGGCGCGGAAATAGCCGAACACCCAGACCATGTTCGGCACGCCCGTGAACATCATGCCGCGATAGGTGACGGTGTCGCCGAAGGCGAGCGGCTTGCCGTCGACCTCGAAGGCGATGTCGCCGAGCGCCGCGAGATTGAAGCCGGTTGCGGTGATGATGACGTCGGCCTCGAGCAGCTTGCCGGATTTGAGCTGGATGCCGTTCTCGACGAAGCACTCGATCTCGTCGGTGACGACGGACGCCTTGCCGCTGGCGATGCCCTTGAACAGATCGGCATCGGGCACGAAGGCGATGCGCTGCCGCCACGGCCGGTAGCTCGGCGTGAAATGCGTGTCGACATCGTACTCCGGACCGAGCACTGCGCTGATCTGCCCGATCAGCTCCTTTTTCACCTGCTCGGGTTTTGACAAGCAAAGCTTGGTGAACGCGTCCTGCTCGAACAGGATCTTGCGGCGAACGATCTCGTGGATCCAGGCCTCGTCGACCTGCAGCCGGCGCAGCTCCTCCGCGATCTCGATGGCGTTGCGGCCGAGACGGAAATAGGTCGGCGAACGCTGCAGCATCGTGACATGCGCGCATTTGTCGGCAATGTTCGGCACCAGCGTCGCCGCCGTCGCGCCGGAGCCGATCACGACGACTTTCTTGTTCGCGAGGTCGATATCATCAGGCCAGGTCTGCGGATGAACGATGCGGCCCTTGAAGCGATCGGTACCTTTCCATTCCGGCGTATAGCCTTCCGAATGGCGGTAATAGCCCTGGCACATCCAGAGGAAGTTCGCAGTGAATGTTTTCGCTTCGCCGGTGTCGGTCGTCACCGCCTCGATAGTCCAGAGGTTTTGCTCGCTCGACCAGCTCGCCGAATTGATCTTGTGCTTGTAGCGGATATGCCGCGCGATATCGTTTTCGTCGATCACCTCGTTCATGTAGGCGAGGATTTCCTCGGCGGTCGCGATCGGCGGCCCGACCCAGGGCTTGAAGCTATAACCGAAGGTGTGGAGATCGCTGTCGGAGCGGATGCCGGGATAGCGATGCGTGGTCCACGTGCCGCCGAACGTCGCCTGCGTTTCCAGGATGACGAAGCTCGCACCCGGAAGCTGCTTGGTCATGTGATAGGCGCTGCCGATGCCCGAGATGCCGGCGCCGACGATCAGCACGTCGAAATGTTCAGAAGCCTGTTTGGCCGTGGCGTGACTGCGAACAGCGACATTCATTGTTGCTTCTATGCCTTGCTTGTTTTTGTGGCCGCCCTTGGTTGGGCGGCGCGTTTCCTCCGCGACGGACATGGTCGCCCATCGCGCTTCCGCTTCAAGATGACATAGATCGGGTCGCGGTCAAATCACAGCGCCGCACCCCAGCTCCGCGCGGTCTGCAAGATCCAGTCGCGATAGAGCGTGAGCGGCGTAACACCGGTCAGCCCGCCGCAGCCGGCGGCTCCGTTCGGCCCCGTGGACCAGCTGATGACGCCGACGAGCACGGATCCGGTCGGCTTGTCCTCGAATACGGGACCGCCGGAATCGCCGGTGCAGGCGCCAATTCCGTCGCGAACACCGTTGGTTACGGGGTCGACCAGCCGGATCTGGAGCGTGCCGGGCTGACCCGTCGCGACGAGGCCGGCAACACGCGTCGCGCCGCCACTCTTGCCCTCGCCACGCACGGTGACGCCGATACCGGCGATGACGAAGCGGCTGCCGACTTGGATCGGAATATTCGGCGCGCCGACGGGCACCGTCGATTTTCCCTTGAGTGGAATTTCCAGCTGCAGCAGCGCCACGTCGGCGGTAGCGCGATGCGCTTGCATTGCCTGCATGTTGAAATTCGGATGGATCGCGACGGTGCGGACATTCAGCAGTTGCGGCTGCCCGTCGGTGCCGCGATCGACGATCTTGTAGTCCGCGCCGGGTTGCACGCAGTGGGCGACGGTAAGCACCAGCTTTGGCGCAACGAGGGTGCCGGTACAGAAATTGCCGCGCGAGCCGACGATCGTGACGACGGCGCGCGCGACGCCATCGGCCTGGGGCGTGCCGCCACCAACGATGGCATAAGCGGGCGTGGCGAGCGGCAGCGCGGTCGCAATGAGGGTTACGAGCTTCTTCATGGGAACACGCTTTGGTGTTGGCGTCGGTGACAGCATTAGGATGGCTTCGGACTGGCCCTTGCCGATAGCGCATGCTAGCGCTCTTGGAAAGGAATTGACGAGGGCGGGATCTTGACGATCGAGGCTGTGATCTTTGATTTTGGTGGCGTGCTGACGAGTTCGCCGTTTGAAGCGTTCACGCGGTTCGAGACAGAGCGTGGCCTGCCCATCGACATCATCCGGCGCACCAATGCCGCCAATCATCTGGAAAATGCCTGGGCCAAGTTCGAGCGCGCCGAGGTCGATATCGACACGTTCGACAGACTGTTCGCGACGGAATCGCTGGCGCTCGGCGCGGAGGTGCGCGGCTGCGACGTGCTGCCGCTGCTTCAGGGCGATCTGCGCCCCGAGATGGTCGAAGCGTTGAAGCGCATCAAGGCGCAATTCAAGACCGGCTGCATTACCAACAATCTGCCGGCCAATGCGATCGGCAGCATGACCGGGCGCTCACTCTATGTCGCCGAGGTGATGGTGCTGTTCGACCATGTCATCGAGTCCGCCAAAATCGGCCTGCGCAAGCCCGACCCGCGCATCTATCAGCTGATGGTCGAAACGCTGAAGGTCGATCCGAAGAATTGCGTCTATCTCGACGATCTCGGCGTCAATCTGAAGCCGGCACGCGAGATGGGCATGACGACGATCAAGGTCACCAGCGGCGCCCAGGCGATCGCCGGGCTCGAGGCCGCGACGGGATTGAAGCTGAGCTAGAGCGTCATTCTCCGTCATTGCGAGCTATCGCCGAGCCAGAACTACTCCGCCGCAGCTGCGATCCGCTCCGGAAACGCCGCGGCAAGTGAGGCGCGATCGGGCTTCAGCACGCCGCGCTCGGTGATGAGGCCGGTGATGAGCCGTGCCGGGGTCACGTCGAAGGCATAGTTCGCGACCGGCGAGCCCTCCGGCACGATGCGCACGGTCTCAAGCCTTCCGTCCGCGGTGCGGCCGGTCATGTCGGTGACTTCCGTGCCGCTGCGCTGCTCGATCGGGATGTCGCGGATGCCGTCATCAACGGCGAAATCGATCGTCGGCGACGGCAGCGCGACATAGAACGGCACATTATTGTCGTGAGCGGCGAGCGCCTTCAAATATGTGCCGATCTTGTTGCAGACATCGCCATTGGCGGCAACGCGATCGGTGCCGACGATGGCGAGATCGACCATGCCGTGCTGCATCAGATGCCCGCCGGTGTTGTCCGGAATCACCGTATGCGCCACGCCGTGATGGCCAAGCTCCCAGGCCGTGAGCGAGGCGCCCTGGTTGCGCGGCCGCGTCTCGTCGACCCAGACATGGATCTTGATGCCGCGCTCGTGCGCCAGATAGATCGGCGCCGTCGCCGTGCCCCAGTCGACGGTCGCAAGCCAGCCGGCATTGCAATGGGTCAGCACATTGACGGTCTCGCCCGGCTTCTTCCTTGCGACGATCGCCTCGATGAGTTTCAGGCCGTTGCCGGCGATGCCGCGGTTGATCTCGACGTCCTGCTCGACGATCTCGTCGGCGCGCGCATAGGCGGCCTCCGCGCGCTCCAGTGCATCGATCGGCGCGAGGCTCGCGCGCATCTCGTCCAGGGCCCATTTCAGATTGATCGCGGTCGGCCGCGCCACCACGAGCGTGTCGTAGGCGCGCTTCAGGCCGGCGTCGGAAGCGTCCTCGCGCATCGCCAGCGCCATGCCGTAAGCTGCGGTCGCGCCGATCAGTGGCGCACCGCGCACCAGCATGTCGCGGATGGCGAGGGCCGCGTCCTCGCATGAGGTCAGCTTCGCAACGATGAACTCATGCGGCAGCCGGCGCTGGTCGATCGCTCCGACCGACCAGCCGTCGCGCTCACGCCAGATGCTGCGGAAATGCTTGCCGTCGACCTTCATGGGATTCTGCCTTTCGTATCACGTTCGCAGGATGCGCCCGGCCACCGCGTCGAGCTTCTTCAAGAGCTCGGGATCGCGCGCCTCGGGCGCGGTGATCAGCGCGGTATCGAGCGCGCGGTCCGAGCCGATCGGGCACGGCTCATGCTCGCGCGGGAAGTCTTTCGCCAGCCGCGCCACCAGCGCTTTTGCCTTGTCGGCGTTCGAGCTCAGAACGCGGATGATGTCCTGCACGGTGACGGCGTCGTGATCAGGATGCCAGCAATCGAAATCCGTCACCATCGCGACGGTGGCGTAGCAAAGCTCCGCCTCACGCGCGAGTTTCGCCTCGGGCATGTTGGTCATGCCGATTACGGAATAGCCAAGCGTCTTGTAGGTCATGCTTTCCGCATAGGTCGAGAATTGCGGTCCCTCCATGCAGACATAGGTGCCGCCGCGCGCAAACGCGATGCCCTCGGCTTCGGCCGCCGTGGCAAGGTGGATGCGCAGCCGCGGCGAGACCGGGTGCGCCATCGACACATGCGCGACGCATCCCCTCCCGAAGAACGAGCTCTCGCGTTTGTGGGTACGATCGACGAACTGGTCGACGAGAACGAAGGTTCCCGGCGGCAGTTCCTCCCTGAACGAGCCGCAGGCCGACAGCGAGATCAGGTCTGTGACCCCTGCGCGCTTGAGGACGTCGATATTGGCGCGATAATTGATGTCGGAGGGCGACAGCCGGTGGCCCTTGTCGTGGCGCGGCAGGAACACGATCGGCAGGCCGGCAATCGAGCCGCGCCGCAGGGGTGCCGACGGTTCACCCCAGGGACTCCTGATCACCTCTTCGCGAGCGTCCTCCAGCCCCGGCAGATCGTAGATGCCGGAGCCGCCGATGATGCCCAATACCGCCTGCGTCATGCCTGCTCCACCCCGTTCGCGCCATCGCGATTCCGTGGAGAAGCTATGCCAGTTTTACGTCGGTTTTGGAACGGGTGATGGGGTCAAGAGGTGCCGTCAGGAGAACGCGCGCCAGCACTCCCGGCTATGCCGCGGCCGCCGACCGCAGCTGGGTCGCGACCATGCGCTCCAGCGTCTCGACGGACTGGAAGTTCTCCGGTGTGATCTCGACCTGGGGAATCGTGAAGTCGAATTCGGCTTCGACGCCGAGCATCAGATTGACCATGTCCATCGAGGTCAGGCCGACGTCGACGAGCTTGGCCTGCGGCGTGACCTCAGCGGAGAGCGAGTTCTGCGCGAGGATGCCCTTCACCAGCTTGATGATGCGATTGCGCAACTCGGTATCGAAAGCCTGCATCGGTAAATTCCCATCTGTCGACAAAGGTCGGACCGGTTGCCGGCTACGATGGGCACGGCGGGCCGATCCCGCAATGGACGCCACCATTACTTCGCGTTTCTTAGTAAACGATGACTCAGATTGTCTGGATTTCCGGCTTCTTACAGATCCCTAACGCGATCGCGGAAATCCGGACGAGGCAAACAACCCGAACTTAACTGTTCGTTCGGAATTGGGCTTTGTTTACCCTCTATTTCATCGACGAATTTGAATTAAATCCGTAGCCTCATCTCATAAGCAAAGATGGTCGAAGGAATCGCTCAAGCGGCATCGCGAATGATGCCAGCGATCCTGAACGGCAAACCGGAGGCGGACGAGTATGAACGTGCGTGAAGCAGTCCTCACTGTCGACGAGACGCAGACGAGCTTTCTCGAGCATGGTCCCTCTCTCATTGAGCGCGCCGCCCGCACCGCCACCGTGGCGGCTGCCGACGCAGACGGGGTCGATCGCGATGCCCGCTTCCCCCACAAGGCTTTCGAGGTTGCGCGTGAGCAGAAGCTGCTCGGCGTCATGATCCCGGCCGAGTTCGGCGGCTTCGGTGCCTCGATCCACGACGTCACCGACGTCTGCTACACGCTCGGACGCGCCTGCGCCTCCACGGCGATGATCTACGCCATGCACACCACGAAGGTCGCCTGCGTCGTCAGGCACGGCCACGGCATCCCCTGGATGGAAACCATGATGCGCCGGGTCGCACGCGACCAGTGGCTGCTCGCCTCCTCCACCACCGAAGGTCAGAACGGCGGCAACATCCGCGCTAGCGCCGCCGCCGTCGACGTCGCCGGCGACACTGTCTCGCTGCTGCGCGACGCCACCGTGATCTCCTACGGTGCCGAGGCCGACGGCCTCGTGACCATCGCCCGCCGCGCCACAGACGCTTCTGCGTCCGACCAGGTGCTGTTGGCGCTCGCCAGGGACGATTATTCGCTGAAGCGGACGCTGGGCTGGGAAACGCTCGGCATGCGCGGCACCTGCTCGACCGGTTTCGAGCTGAAGGTCGACTGCCCGACCGATCGCGTCTTCCCGGAATCCTACGACAAGATCCACGCCCAGACCATGACGCCGTTCGCGCATCTGTGCTGGTCCTCGGCCTGGGCTGGTATCGCTGCAGCCGCCGTCACCCGTGCGCAGGCCTTCGTCCGTAAGGCGGCCCGCACCTCAGGGGGCCAGATGCCCCCGGCAGCCGCACATTTCACCGCCGCCAAGATGTCGCTGGCCAAGCTGCGGGCGCTGATATCGGCCAATATCGACGCCTTTGCTCGCGCCGAGCACGATGAACGCGCGCTCGGCTCGCTCGACTTCCAGTCTTCGATCACGCTTCTGAAGGTGCAGGCCTCGGAGCTCGCGGTCGAGACCGTGATGCATGCGATGCGCACCGCAGGCCTTTCCGGCTACCGCAACGACGGCGAGTTCACGATGGGCCGCCACCTGCGCGACGTGCTGTCGTCGCCGATCATGATCAACAACGACCGCATTCTGGCCAATGCCGCGACGTCGACCCTGATGAGCGGCGTGCCGACAAGCCTTCGGGACTGACGAGCTTTCGAGACTGACGTGCCTTCGTTCAATAAGAACAATTTCAGATAGCAGGAAGCCGACATGAACATTGCTGTTCTCCCCAACTCGCCCGAGACCGTGCCGCAGATCGCGGATCCGCTGGATCATCTCGCCGGCAAGCTCTTTCATCCGATGGGCTCGGACGGCGTCTATGCCCGCACCGCTCTTTATGAAGGCATCGTCGAAAAGCTCGCCGCGCTGATCACGAGCCATCGCGAGGCCGGCACCGAGGTGATGCGCTTCCCGCCGGTGATGAGCCGGTCCCAGCTGGAAAAATCCGGCTACCTGAAGAGCTTTCCGAACCTGCTCGGCTGCGTCTGCGGCCTGCACGGCACCGAGCGCGAGATCAACGCCGCGGTAAGCCGCTTCGACGCCGGCGGTGACTGGACCAGCTCGCTCTCGCCGGCAGACCTCGTGCTGTCGCCGGCGGCCTGCTATCCCGTCTATCCGATCGCGGCGAGCCGCGGCCAGTTGCCGAAGGGTGGCCTGCGCTTCGACGTCGCCGCCGACTGCTTCCGCCGTGAACCGTCAAAACATCTCGACCGGCTGCAATCGTTCCGGATGCGGGAATATGTCTGCATCGGAAGCCCCGATGACGTGGCCGATTTTCGCGAGCGCTGGATGGTGCGCGCGCAGGCGATTGCGACCGATCTCGGTCTCACCTTCCGCGTCGACTATGCCAGCGATCCGTTCTTCGGCCGCGTCGGTCAGATGAAGGCCGTGAGCCAGAAGCAGCAGCAGCTCAAGTTCGAACTGCTGATCCCGCTGCGCTCGGAAGAGCAGCCGACCGCCTGCATGAGCTTCAATTATCACCGCGAGCATTTCGGCACGACGTGGGACATCAAGGACGCCAATGGCGAGCCGGCCCACACCGGCTGCGTCGCTTTCGGCATGGACCGGCTGGCGGTCGCCATGTTCCACACCCACGGCACCGACCCTTCCGCCTGGCCCGCCAAGGTGCGGGAGATCATGGTCCTGCAGCCGCAGATCGCGGCCGATGCCCACGGCGAAGGCGGGCGCTAACGGAACGAGGCCGGTCATTTCCACGGGAAAGACGAGCGTGATCCACACCAAGGTCCGATGCCGCGAGATCACCGAGTCCGACGTCGATGCGGTCGCGGACTTGCTGACGCGCGGCTTCGTCGGGCGCTCGCGCGGCTATTGGATCCAAGGCCTGCGCCGGCAAGCCTTCCGACCGGTACCGGATGGCTACCCGCGCTTCGGCTACATGCTCGACAATGACGGCACGCCGGTCGGCGTGCTGCTGCTGATCTACACGGCGCGGAGGGACGGCGATGAGACCGCCATCCAGTGCAATTTGTCGAGCTGGTACGTCGATCCGGCCTACCGCAACTACGCCCCGCTCCTGACCAAGATCGCGCAGCGGCACAAGGACGTCACCTATCTCAACATCAGCCCGGCGCCGTGGACCTGGCCGATCATCGAGACGCAGGGCTTTCGCGCCTATTGCAGGGGTATATTCTTCTCCGTGCCTGCGCTGGCGCGCGTCCCACGCTGGAGCAAGATCGAGGTCATCTCGCAGCACGCCAAAACGATCGACGGGCTTTCCGATGCCGAGACCGAGCTCTTGACGCGGCATGCGCGCTACAATTGCCTCAGCCTCGTCTGCCGCACGCCGAAGGGAGCGTTCCCCTTCATCCTGCAACCGGTGCGCATCCGCCGTGGCATCATTGCGCCGCCCGCGATGAAGCTGATCTACTGCCGCAACGCGGCCGAGTACACCGAATGCGCGGGCCGCATCGGCCGGCTGCTGCTGCGGCTCGGCAAGATCGCGGTCGCCGTCGATTCCAACGGCTCCGTTCCCGGCCTCGTCGGCATCTACACCGAGCGTCGCGGCCGCAAATATTTCAAGGGCCCGCACCGGCCGCAGCTCGCCGATCTCACGGATACGGAACTCGTGCTGTACGGGCCGTAGGCCCGTTTGGACCAGACATTCGATGTCCATCCGGGCCTAAGGCGCAATTGCGCAGGCCGACCGGCGCGACGCTACCTTGCACCCCCCTCCACATTGGCAGCATCTCTGCATCACGGTCACCCTCCGTAAACTACGGCGCTTAAGGGAATTTTCCCGCCTGTTCGCTAGCCTCGGCGGCTGAATTGCCCTGCGTTAAGTCTATTGCCCGCCGAGACCCCGCCGCCCCATGACGTCGATCCGCGACAACGAGCTTGATGCACGCCGCGAGCAGGGCCCGAAGGCCCTGGTCGGGCTGAGCCAGCTTGCACTCGACCACATGGAACAGGGTGTCTGCGTCTACGATGCCGGCAACCGGATCGTGCTGGTCAATCAGCGCTATCTCAGCCTGTTCAACATGTCGGCCGAAATCGTGCGGGTCGGCACGAGCTACCGCGACGTGCTCGCCCACAGTGTGGCCCTCGGCAACATCCCCGCGGGGGAAGTCGACGCACTCTATGCCGCGCGCATGGCGCGGATCGCAGCCGGCCAGCCGTTCCGGACTCAACAGACACTCGCGAGCGGCCTCGTCATGGCGCTCGAGCTGAAGCCGCTTCCCGGCGGCGGCTGGATGACGATCTGCGACGACGTCAGCCGCCTCGCCCGGCTCGAGGCGGAGCTGCGCGTGCAGACCGAGCGCAGCCAGCACGCGCTCGCCAACATGGCGCACGGCTTGATCATGTACGATGCCGACAGCCGCGTCGTCGTCTGCAACGAACGTTTCCTGAATCTCTATAACCTCGACCCGGAAATCGTGAAGCCGGGCGTCTCGCATTGTACGGTCATCGAGCATTGGATGTCGCGCGGCAACCTGCCGGGCATGCCGGGCGAGGAATTCCACGACACCAGGCTGGAGGACGTGCGCACCAGGAAGGAGAAAACCCTGCTGGTGATGCGCTATGACGGACGGATGGTGCAGGTGGTTTCCCGTTTTCTGCCCGACGGCGGCTGGGTGACGGTGCACGAAGACGTCACCGAGCGGCTGCAATACGAGGAGATGCTGAGGCACCAGAACTTCATGCTCGATGCGGCGTTGGAGAACATGGCGCACGGACTCGCCTTCTACGACAGCGAGATGCGCCTGCGCGTCTGCAACACCACCTACCGGAAGATCTATCGGCTCTCGCCGGAGGAAGCCAAGCCGGGCACGCATCTCGGCGAACTGATCGAACGCTCGATGGCAAACGGCGCGTTCTCTTCCGAGTATAGCCCGCGACACCTCCTGGAGGCCGCCAGCGCAAGGATCGCTGACCGCAACTCCTCGCCGATACGCCGACGGATGTCGAACGGCACCACGATCTCCGTGCGCTTGCGCCCTGGCCGAGGGTGGTTTTGTGGCCACCTACGAGGACATCACCGAGCGCGAGCACGCAGTCGAGGAGCTGAGCGAGCAGTATCGGCGCTTCGACGCGGCCCTGAACAACATGAGCCAGGGCCTGTGCATGCTCGATTCGAGCTTGCGCGTCATTGTCTGCAATCGGCGCTACATCGAGATGTACGAACTGTCACCCGAATTGGTGAAGCCGGGTGTGTCGATGCGCGAGATCATGGAGCACAGCTGCGAGCTCGGCATCCATCCAAACACCACCGCCGCGCGGCTCTATGCCGACTATGTCGAGAGGCTGCGCGAGGGCGAGCACACACTGCACCGCTATTTGGGCGACGGCCGCATCATCAAGCTCAATCACAAGCGAATGGAGCATGGCGGCTGGGTCGTCACCTATGAGGACGTTACCGAGCGCCACAAGGCCCAGGCCCGCGTTGCGCATATGGCGCGGCACGATTCGCTCACCGACCTGCCCAACCGCACGCTGTTCCGCGAGAAGATGGGCGAGGGGCTGAACCAGGTCGCAATCGCAGGTGGCGCGATGGCCGTGCTGTGCTTCGATCTCGACAATTTCAAGACCGTCAACGACCGCCTCGGACACGCGGCCGGCGACCGGCTGTTGCGCTGGGTCGCGGCGCGGCTGCAGGAGAATGTCGGCGAGCACGACACCGTCGCGCGGCTCGGTGGCGACGAGTTCGCGGTTCTCCAGCGCGGACCGCAGCCGCAATCGGCGGAAAGGCTCGCACGCCGCCTGGTGGAGATCATCGGTCACCCGCCGCCGCTGGAGAACCAGTCGATCCATGTCGGCGTCTCCGTCGGCATCGCAATCGCTCCCGATCACGGGCTCGATGCCGACGAGCTGATGAAATGCGCCGACCTCGCGCTGTACGAGGCCAAGGCCAAGGGGCGCGGCGCCTATCAGCTGTTCGAGCCCAAAATGGAGGAAGAGGCGCGCAGCCGGCACGCGCTCGAGCACGATCTGCGCGGCGCGCTGGAGGCCCGTGAATTCCACCTGGCGTTCCAACCGCAGGTGCGGCTCGACACCACCGAACTTACCGGCTTCGAGGCGCTGCTGCGCTGGAAACATCCCTCGCGCGGCCTCGTCCCGCCGGCCGAATTCATTCCGATTGCGGAAGAGAACGGGCTGATCGTTCCGATCGGAGAGTGGGTGCTGCGCACAGCCTGCGCGACCGCCGCGACCTGGCCCGATCTCACGGTCGCGGTGAACCTGTCGCCGGTGCAGTTCCGATCGCGCGGGCTGGTGACGATGGTGACGAGCGCGCTTGCGGAGGCCGGCCTGCCGCCGCATCGGCTCGAGCTCGAGGTCACCGAGACGGCGCTGCTCGACGACAGCGAGGCGACGATCGAGATCCTGCACCAGCTGCGCGCGTTGGGGGTGCGCGTCAGCCTCGACGATTTCGGGGTCGGCTATTCTTCTCTGAGCTATTTGCGCAAGTTTCCGTTCGATCGCATCAAGATCGACCGCTCCTTCGTCGGCACGCTCGGCGAAAGCCCGGAGAGCGTGGCGATCGTCCGCACCATCGCCAGCCTCGGCTCGGTGCTCGGCGTCGAGACCACGGCGGAAGGCGTCGAGACGATCGAACAACTCGACTTCGTCCGCGAATGCGGCTGCACCGCCGTGCAGGGATATTATTTCGGCAAGCCCTCGCCGGCCGCGGAGGTCGGACGCATGATCGAGACGCTGAGCGCAGTCCGCCGTGTGGCGTAAGGGCTCAGCCGAGAGCCAAATTCCGTATCTCGGCACGCCTCCAAACGACCAATTGTCGCATGTGCGCTTTTCGGCGGGATCACCGTATCGCCCCTGCGGGGCCGCCGCGCAATGCGCTTTTCTTCTCCCATGATTTCGGGGACAATCCCGTCATAACAATGAGAAACGGCGGTCCGAACGAGGCCACCGCGAGGGAGGAGTTTCGATGTCGCGATACGGGCTGAAGACCTTTGCCATTGCCGCCATGCATGCCGTCGTGAGCGCGCTGCTCGCAACCGCCGCGGGTGCACAGGATTATCCCACCAAACCGGTGACGCTGATCGTTCCATGGCCGGCCGGCGGATCGACCGACATCTCGATGCGCGCGATCGCCGACAGCGCGTCCAAGGTCCTGGGGCAGCCCATCGTGATCGACAACAAAGCCGGTGGCGGCGGTACGGTTGGACCGGCCACCATGGCCGCGGCTGCGAAGCCGGACGGCTACACCATCTCACAGCTTCCGATCACCGTCTTCCGCCTGCCCCTGATGCAGGAGGTGTCGTGGGATCCGGCAAAGGATTTTACCTACATCATACATCTCACCGGCTACACCTTCGGCGTAACCACCAGCGCGGAGTCGCAATTCAAGTCCTGGAAAGACGTGGTCGAGTTCGCGAAGGCAAATCCGGGCAAGGTGACCTACGCGACGCCCGGCACCGGCACCTCGCTTCATATCGGCATGGAGCAGATCGCCGCGATGTCCGGCATCAAGCTCACGCAGGTGCCGTTCAAGGGCGGGGCAGAGACCAACGCCGCGGTACTCGGCCAGCACACCATGCTGCAGGCCGACTCCACCGGTTGGCGACCCTTGGTCGACGCCGGCAAGCTGAAGCTTCTCATGGTGTGGACCGGCGCGCGATCACCGAACTATCCTGACGTGCCGACGCTGAAGGAACTCGGCTATCCCATGGTCTATGATTCCCCGTTCGGCATCGCCGGCCCCAAGGGCATGGATCCCAAGATCGTCGCCAAGCTGCACGACGCCTTCAAGAAGGCAGTCGAGGATCCCGCAGTGATTGCCACGCTCGCCAAATACGACATGGTGCCGAGCTACAAGAATACCGAGGACTACAAGAAGTTCGTCGTCGAGGTCACGGAATCGGAGCGCAAGGTGATCGATACGCTCGGGCTTGCGAAGAAGTAGTATTGAGCCACTTTCGTGTTCCGGGCGTGGTGCAGCGCTTCTCCAGCGCTGCACCACAGAGCCGGGATCTACCTTTGCCACGCATCTATCGATCCCGGATCTGCAGCGCACCGCTTCGCGCCGCATAGCGTCCCGGCACGGCCGAGAGGTATTGATGAACGACCAAACCACCGTCAAACTCCGCCTCAACAACTCCGAACTCTGGGGTGGGTTGATCGGGCTCGCACTCGGCGGCTTCGTGATCTGGCAAGGCTTAAAGCTCAAGCTCGGCACCATCAACGACCCTGGCTCCGGCTACGTGCTTTTCTACACGGGCATCCTGATGTGCGTGTTCGCGGCCAGCATTATCATCTCGGCCATCACCGAGGGCGGACCAACGCTGGCTTCGCGCTGGCAGAACGTGAGCTGGAGCAAGCCGTTACTCGTCATCGTCTGCCTTACCGCGTTTTCTTTTGCCCTTGAGCCGCTGGGATTCCTACTGTCATCGATCCCGCTCATGCTGCTTTTGTTGCGCTTGATCGATCCCTTGCGGTGGACATTGGCGATGCCGATCGCCGCTCTGGCACCGCTCGGCATGTGGTGGATGCTCAAGCGACTGCTGCTGATCCAGTTACCCTCCGGCCTATTCGGGATCGGCTGATCGCATGGATACGCTTCTCAACGTCGCGCATGGGTTTGGCGTCGCTCTCCTGCCGATCAACCTGCTCTACTGCTTCATCGGCGTCTTCATCGGCACGCTGGTCGGCGTGCTGCCGGGCATCGGGCCGATCTCGGCGATGTCTCTGTTGCTTCCGGTGACACTGTCAGGAACGCCGGAATCCGGCATCATCATGATGGCGGGAATCTATTACGGCTCGATGTATGGCGGCTCGACGACCTCAATCCTGGTCAACATTCCCGGCGAGGCGGCTTCCGTCGTGACCTGTATTGACGGCCACCAGATGGCGAAGCAGGGTCGTGCCGGCCCCGCGCTGGGCATCTCAGCCTTCGGCTCGTTCATCGCCGGCACATTTTCACTCGTTGCACTGATGCTGGTGGCGCCTCGGCTCGCCAACATCGCCATCGCGTTCGGCCCTGCCGAATATTTCAGCCTGATGGTGCTCGGCCTCGTCGTGCTCACCTTCCTCACGCAGGGATCGATGCCGAAAGCGCTTCTGATGGCATGTATCGGCGTCGTGCTCGGACTGATCGGGCTCGACAGCATCACCGCGCAGCCGCGGCTGACATTCGGCCGCATGGAGCTGATCGACGGCATAGGACTGGTCCCCGTCGTGATGGGCCTGTTCGGCGTCGCCGAGGTGCTGCTCAATACCGAGCAGGTGATCAAACGCGACATCATCAACGCCAAAATCACGCAGCTGCTGCCCAACAAGGCCGATTGGCAGGCGAGCGCCGGCCCGGTGGCGCGCGGCACGTTACTTGGCTTCCTGCTCGGCATTCTCCCGGGCGGCGGCGCGGTAGTGGCCTCGTTCGCGTCCTATGCGCTGGAGAAGCGGCTGTCGAAGACGCCGGAGCGCTTCGGCTATGGCGCAATCGAGGGCGTAGCGGGTCCCGAATCCGCCAACAACGCGGCGGCCGGCGGCGCGTTCATTCCGCTGATGACCTTGGGCATCCCCCCAAATGTGGTGATGGCGCTGCTGCTCGGCGCCTTCGTCATCCACGGCCTGCAACCGGGACCGCTGCTGATCACGCAAAACCCGGGCCTGTTCTGGGGCATCGTCGCCAGCATGTATATCGGCAACGTCATGCTGCTGATCCTCAATCTGCCGCTGATCGGCATGTGGGTGCAGCTGCTCAAGCTGCCCTACAACATCCTGTTCCCGCTGATCATCCTGTTCACGATCCTGGGCGTCTACTGCTCCAGCAACAATGTGTTCGACGTCTACGTGATGATCGCATTCGGCATCGTCGGCTATTTCATGCGCAAGCTCGGCTTCGAGCCCGCGCCGCTGGTGCTGGCGTTCGTGCTGGGACCGATGATGGAGAACAATCTGCGCAAGTCGCTGATCCTGTCGCAGGGCGACCTCTGGACCTTCGTGCAGCGGCCGATCTCGGCAGCGTGTCTTGCGCTCGCGCTGGTGCTGCTGATGGCGCCGCTATTACCCGCGCTGCGTAAGAAGCGCGAGCTCGTGGCGCTGGATGAGGGCGCGTGAGGGATTGGCAGGTGTCTCAGCCTGCCGCGGGCAGCACGTTATCCGGCGGCGCGCCCCAGGGGCGGTCGGCTGAGGCGAGCCCGATCAGGCGGCCCTGGATGTAGTCGCAGCCCCAGTCGCGCAGCATGTTCGCAGCTTCTTCGTCCTGCACCCATTCGGCCACCGTCTTGATGTCGAGGCGGCGGGCGAGGTCGATCAGGGTCTGCACGAAGGCGCGGTCGTCGGCGGAACGGGTGATGTTCTGCACGAAGGCACCGTCGATCTTCACGATGTCCACGCCCAGCTTGCGCAGATTGCGGAACGAGGTGTAGCCGGCGCCGAAATCGTCGATGGCGATGCGGCTGCCGAAATTCTTCAGCCGGGTGACGAAGCCGCGCACATCGTCGATGTCCTGGATCGCGACGGTTTCGGTGATCTCGACGATCAGCCGCTCGGCGACGCCGGGATGGGCACGCATCAGCGATTCGATTCCCGCCCACCAATCCGGATCCATGGTGGTGTCGGGCGAGATGTTGAGGCTGAGGCAGATGTCCGGCGCGGCCGCGAGCTCGGCGACCACGAGCTCGAGCACCCGGTGATCGACCAGGCGGATCAGGCCGAGGCGTTCCGCAACCGGCACGATGTCGGGCGCGAGCAGCACCTGGCCCTCGCCCTGGTCCATCCGCACCAGGCATTCGTGAAAGGCGCAGTCGCGCGAAAGGGCGGCAACTACCGGCTCATAGGCAAGCTTGATGCGGCGCTCATTCAGTGCGGTGACGATCTCGTCGGTGACGCGGATGTTGACGCGGCGCTGGGCGTCGCGCGCGGCATCCGGGCGCCAGGCTGCGAACGAGCCGACGCGGCGTTGTTTCGCTGTGTCCAGGGTCTCGTGGGCGCGATTGACGGCTTCATCGGCGTTGCGGGCATAGCGCGGCACGCTGACCGCGCCGATCGAGGCGGTGACCGACACCGGTCCGGATTTGGTCGGCACCACCTCGTCGCGAATGCCGGCGAGGAAACGTTCGGCAGCCACGTTCATGTCATCGACGGTGCAGTTCTTCAGGATCAGGCCGAACTTGTTGCCGGAGAAGCGGCCGAGCACGTCGCCGCCGCGCAAGCGCGCGCGAATGCGCGTGGCGACGTCGAGGATCACGGCGTCGGCAACGTCGAAGCCGAAGGCCTCGTTGACACGCGCGAGATGATCGATGCCGACCAGCATGAAGGCCGCGGTCGAGCGGAAACGGGTCGTCTCCTCGATGGCCTCGGCCAGCGCGGCGATCAGATGCGAGCGATTGAGCTCGCCGGTCAGCGGATCGAGCCGGGCCAGCTTCGTCAGTTCCTCGTCGCGGGCATGGCGTTCATTGTTGATGCGGACGGAGCCGATCGCACGCACCGGGCGGCCGTCGGGGCCGGCGAACCAGCGGCCGGTCTCCTCGATCCAGACCATGGGATCGGCGGCGCTCATGCGCACGCCGTACTCGACCCGGTAGGGCGTGCCGTCGGCGCCATGCACGGCGGAGGTCTGTGCCAGCGCGGCGGTCCGCATTGATTGCGCGGGCTCGATCAGCCTGGCGAATTCGGCGCCGGTGGCCAGCCGTTCGGCGGGAATTCCGGGAAAGATGGCGCTGACCTGCTCACCCCAGACGATGGCATCGCTGGCGATGTCCCAGGCGAACACGGCCTGGCCGAGGGCAGCCAGGATGTCGGAGGCTTGCGGCAATGCGGGGGTCAAAATCGCCTCGTTTCGGGACAGCGGGGAGTCCTGAGCCGGCACAGGATAAAGCCAGATTCGCCATTGACCCTAGGCAAAGTTGATAAACAATTTGGAAACCACGTTTCCTCGCTCGCAGGAACCGAAGCGGCTCACCCGGCATAGGCCTTGCGAGTACATGACACGCACCGGCGCCAGCGTCTCGAAACGCGACAATCTAGGCCGGTCAACGGTGATTGCGATGTTGAGTACTGGTCAACGGGACGTGGCGGACAACGGCACAGGCTCGGCCCTGGTGCCGCTGATGCCGGTTTTGCAGTGGGTCCACAAGGCCCCGCTGCCACGCCCCGATCCCAGCTTCGTCGCCCAGCTCATCGCCAATGCCGAGCATCTGCCCCAGGCGAGCCGGCTCCGCCGCGCGTCTTCCGAGGATGCGCAGGTCGCCTATGGCAGCAAGCGCCCGCTTCCGAGCGTTAGCGCGCGCACGCGGCAGGTGGCTTGAATCAGCGCGGCGCGTCGGGAGACGGCTGGGTGCCGTTGCCCGGCTGCAAATGCGGCGAGGGAATTTCCGGCGAGGGCGCACTCACAGGCTTCGGCGCCGGGTGATCCATCAGCACGGATTCGGCGACCGATTGTGCCGTGGGCGCGGGCGGCTCCGCCGGAGCTGGTCGCGGAGCGGACACTGGCTCGAACTTGGGCTCGAACTCATCCGCCGGCGTCTCGGCCTGGCGCTTGGTCTTGCGGGGCGCCGGCACCGTCGTTTCGGCGACATAAGCGACGCGGCGGCGGGTGCGCTGGGCGATGCCGCCCAGGAAATCTGCCATCGCGAGCAGCACCAGAAGGAAATAGGTGGAGTTGCCGAATTTCGGCCACATCACGAATTCGGCCGCAGCCGCGCCGAACACGATCAGCGACAGCAGATGATCCATCAGGAATTTCGAGCCGGGCCGCGCGCCCTTGACCACTTCGAGCAGCAGCAGCACGATACCTAGCGCGAGCATCACGTCGGCGAGCGTGACCGGCCAGGCCTCGCCCGTGATCATCGGCACTTTGAACAGCACGTCCGCAAAGGACACGCTCGGCATCAGGAATGCGATGATGTTGTAGACCGCGAGCGGGATCAGGAGCAGCGGGAAACCGACCATCGGCGAAATGCCTTCTCGATCAAGATATCCAGACAGGACAATGCGGCGGCGATGCATTCGCTCCGCCGCCGTCACTGTCATATCTCATGGGTTGGCCGAAATCAGGCAGGCCCGATCGTCCTGCCCACAGAAAGGTCCCGAACTCAGGACTCTTTCTTCTTCAGGACCTGACGGCCCTTGTACATGCCAGTCTTGAGGTCGAGATGGTGCGGACGACGCAGTTCGCCGGAATCCTTGTCTTCCACATAGGTCGGCTTCTTGATGGCGTCTGCCGAGCGGCGCATGCCACGACGGGACGGCGAGGTTTTTCTTCTCGGAACGGCCATTTCAATATCCTCTAGGGATTGGTGTTTTGGGGCATCGTCCGCGAGGGGACGGCTCAGCACCCGCAAACCGAGGCGAGCTGAATGCCGGTCAAGGCCGGGCTTATAGAGGAAGGCCTGCCTTAAATCTAGGGCTCTGGGCTGGAAAATGCGCCCGAAAAGGACCGGAAATCAGCGGTTCTCCCGCCAGCAGGTCGAAAGCGAGCTCGCCTGCGCTCGCACCACATAGGTCCCGGCCAGCCGCCGGACACCCGGTCCCGGCGTCCTGGCGCTGCGTTTGACCGGATTCGGCAGGATGGAGGCCAGAAGCGCGGCCTCCCGGGGGGAGAGGTTCGCTGCCGACTTGCCGAAGGCATAGGCGCTGGCGGCCTCGGCCCCAAACTGGCTCTGCGGGCCGAGCTCGGCGACGTTGAGGTAAATCTCCAGGATCCGTGCCTTGGGCAGGACGAGATCGATCCACAGCGCCAACGGGAATTCCAGCGCCTTGCGGACGAAGTCCCGCCCCTGCCAGAGGAACAGGTTTTTCGCCACCTGCTGGGTGATGGTGGAAGCGCCCCGGAACGGGGTGCCGTCCTCCTTCGCATCGTCGATCGCCTCACGCAGCGCACCCCAGTCGATGCCGTGATGCTTGCAGAAATGGGCGTCCTCGGCCGCCACCACCGAGCGTGGCAGCGAGGGCGACATCGCTGCCAGATCGATCCATTCCCGCTGCATCGGCGCACCCCGCAGCGAGCGCCAGATCATCAGCGTCGAAACGGGATGGCCGGCACGGTAGAACGGCGCGACGACATAGGGCGCGAGAGCCGCGACCGCGAGCACCAGGAGAAGGGTTTTGACGACGCGCAAATCAACCTTTCCGGCGCAGAACGAAACGCGGCCACGGGCCCGGCATTAAGTCTGTGATAATTCGGGCCTTTTCCAGCACTTTTTAGGCCTTCCAAACGATTGACTGAGGCGGGCGCATAAAGGATTGTCCCGCCGAATTTTAGTTCTGGAGCCCTTCTTGATGACCGGCACGTCCCCGTCCGATTTCGCCAAACGTCTGGACAAGACCGCTGATGACACCGAGGCCCTGCTCGGGCGCCTGCTGTCGGACGACATCCTGCCCGATGAGATCGCCCGGCCCAAGCGACTGATGGACGCAATGCGCTATTCGAGCCTCAACGGCGGCAAGCGCCTCCGGCCCTTCCTGGTGGTCGAGAGCGCGGCCGTGTTCGGCGTGTCCCGCGAAGCCGCGCTGCTCGTCGGTGCGGCGCTCGAATGCATCCACTGCTATTCGCTGATCCATGACGATCTGCCGGCGATGGACAATTCGGACCTGCGCCGCGGCCGCCCGACCCTGCACAAGAAGACCGACGACGCGACCGCGATCCTCGCCGGCGACGGCCTCCTGACACTCGCCTTCGACATCATCACCCGCGACGAGATTCATCGCGACGCCAATGTGAGGCTTTTGCTGACCCGCGCACTCGCGCGCTGCGCCGGCATCGGCGGCATGGTCGGCGGCCAGATTCTCGACCTCGCCGGCGAAGGCCGCTTTGGCGGCAACGAGCCGATCGACGTCGCCCGCATTCAGCAGATGAAGACCGGCGCGCTGCTGCGCTACGGCTGCATCGCCGGCGCGATCCTCGGCCAGGCCTCGCAAAAGGAATATCAGGCGCTCGACGATTACGGCCGCGCGCTCGGCGAAGCCTTCCAGATCGCCGACGACCTGCTCGACGTCGAAGGCGATGCCGCCGCGCTCGGCAAGCCTGCCGGCGCTGATGCAGCGCTCGGCAAGACCACCTTCGTCACCCAGCTCGGCATCGAAGGCGCCAAGCAGCGCGTGCGCGATCTGCTCGCGCGCGCCGACAGCGCCGTGTCGATCTTCGGCGAACGGGCCGCCGTGCTGCAAGCGGCTGCGCGGTTCGTGGCCGAACGGAAGAGCTGATAGCGCGATGGCGGGCGGCAGCAAGGAAGACCCCGCCCTCGCCCGCTTTCGCAAGATGTCGCGGCCGATGCGGCTGATTTATGCGCGTCCGCGGACGTTCATGTCGCTTGCCGTTGGTATTCTCGTCTGCCTGCTCATCCCGGGTTCGCACCGGCTGGTCACGCGGCTTCTGTTCGGCTGGGATGCGTTGATCGCCGTTTATCTGGTGCTGGTCTACGCGATGATGCTGTGCAACGACCACCAGCACATCCGCCGCGCCGCAGCGATGCAGGACGACGGTCGCTTCGTGATCCTGCTGGTGACGGCGATCGGCGCCTTCGCCAGCATCGCCGCGATCGTCTCCGAGCTTGGAACGCCGCATCGCGGCGGCCTGGAGCTGAGCATCGCAATCACCACCATCGTATTGTCATGGGCCGCCGTGCACACAATCTTCGCTCTGCATTACGCGCATGATTATTACCGGCACGCCACGCCGGGCGGCCTTCAGTTTCCCAGCGGCGACAAGGAAGACCACGCAGATTACTGGGACTTCGTCTATTTCTCGTTCGTGATCGGCATGACCGCGCAGGTCTCCGATGTCGGCATCTCCGACAAGACCATCCGCCGCACCGCCACCGCGCACGGCATCGTCTCATTCATCTACAACACGGCCTTGCTGGCGCTGACGGTCAACATCGCGGCGAGCGCGATCTCGACCTGAACTCATTTCCGCAATCCTAGTTACAGACCTCGGCATTGCCATCGTTGCCCGGGCCGCCGCCGCCGCGATATTCGAGATGGCAGCCGCGGTTGACCGCACGACAGCCACTGTTGTTGCAGAATAGCTGTCCGCCACTCGAGCGGCGGCTGGCGCCAGCGGCAGCAGCGATGCCCGCAGCGCCACCAAAGCCGCCGGCCGCTCCGGCAGCCTCACCGCCGGCCTGACGACGCTGCCGTGCGGGACGCTCGTCGCCGTCGTCCCGCTTGGCGGTCGCAGGCTTGGCGGTCGCAGGCTTGGCGGCACGCTGCTTCTCGCACTCGTTGTCGTCGTTGAGCGCATAGCCATCACGGCAGACGATCTTGGTGCATTTGTCGCCGTCGGTCTTGAAGCCGTGCTCGCAAACCAGCGGACAGACGCGCGACTGTTTCGACTTGACCGTGTCGAGTGCATCGGTGCTCGCCACCTTCACGTCGAGCTTGGTGCCGGCATAACGGTTGAACTGCGATAACGACCGCTGCGCGGATGTCGTCCAGTTGCCGTCGGCGGCGCCGGAGAAGCAGCCGACGCGGCCGAGCTCGGTCTGTACCGAGCGGCTGAGATCGGCCGGCGCGATGGCCGGCGTCAGCGAGGCGACGTTGGTGCCGGCGGGGCCCGCCGTGCTGGCGGGCGCTGCACTCGGCGCCGCGGCGGCGAGATTGACGCGCTGCTGCTCGGCAGCGGCCGCCTGCTGCTGCGCCTGCTCCTTGGCCTTTTGCGCCGCAAGCTGTATCTGCTCGGCGGCCTCCGCATCGGCGGCTGCCTTGGCCTGCGTATCCTTCTGCGCGCCAAGTGCGGCAAGACGATCGCGCTCGGCCTCGGCCTGTTTCGCCTTCTCGGTGGCCGCCGCATGAGCCTGCTCGGCGCCGATTTTCTCGAGTTGCAGCTTGGCAAGGCTCGCATAGAAGCCGTCGGGATGCTGGGCGAGAAAGGCCTCCCACGCCGGCCGGTTGCCGACCTGGAGCGCGAGCTCGTAATCGCGGCGGATGTCGGCCTGAGGGTTGGGCGCGGGCGCAGCGGCAGCCCCAGCGGTCACCTTGACCGGCACCAGCGGCACGTCCTCGCCGCCGAGCGAGCCATAGACGAACGGCTCCTGCTTATTACCTGTCGACTTGAGCACGTCGTCGCGCACGAAGCCGAAGGCACGGCGGACGTCGAGGCCGGGCCTCGTCAGATGCTTCGACAGCGCCACCGTAAAGGGGCTGTTCGCACCGTCGCCATCCTGCGCCGTGAAACCGGCCTTGGCCGAATAGGCGATCAGCGTGTTCGAGCTGGTCGGCTCGACCTGGGCGAGGCCGCGGCCGACGCCTCGCGAGGCGATCGTGCGCTTCATGGTCTTGCCGAACGGATTGTCACGGCAGGCATCCAGGATCACCAGGCGAAGCTGCTTGGCCGGTTCGACCGCGACCAGGACGCGGTCGAGGGAGAGCGCCTCGTCAAAGACGTCGGTGTCACGCTCCAGCTTGGCGTCGACAGGGATCAGATAGTTCGAGCCTTCGACCTCGAGGCCGTGGCCGGCATAATAGACCACGGCGATATCGGCATCGCGGGTCCGGTCGGCGAATTCGCGCAGCACACGCCGGGTTTCCTGCGCCGTCAGGTCGTGCCGGGAATCGACGATGTCGAACCCGGCCTCCTTCAGCGTCCGGGCCATCACCGAACCGTCATTGACGGGGTTCGTCAGCGACGGCGCATGCTGATAGGCGGAGTTGGCGATCACGAGCGCGACGCGCTTTCCGGCGAAAGCAGGCCCGGCGCCGAATAGCAGCGCGACGGCGAGGAGGACTGGGCAAAGTCTGAGCAATTTGCGCATGACACGACTTCCGATTTCGGGGCGGTTCGCGCCCTTTGGGACGGCTTTAGCAGGGTCCGTCGCGGACGCTTGTAACGGAGGTCACGAAGATGGCGCCGGCGGCAAGCCGAAAGGTCCCCTTTGTTCGTCGCGCCAGTCCGGCCGCGGTTCGCCGCCAAACAGGTGCGCAGCAGGTTCCCTCAGACATCCCCGATGTGGCCCCGATATTGCGGCAGATTATCCGTAATCTCGTGCCAGGGCGCCTTCGACCCCACGAAAATGTGGGCGCTCGGTCGGATCGAGGGGGCATCGACCAGGGTTCCCATGGCGACGTGGACCCATTTTCCGTCGCGCACCCGGGAATAAAGCAACGAGCCGCAGCGGGCGCAGTGGGCGTCGTGGGTGGTTTCGTCACCGTAGATGGTGAGCTGGTTCTCGCCTCTGACGATGCGGAGCTTGCCCTGCTCGATGCCGGCGACCGGCTTGAAGGCAGCGCCGGTGGTGCGGCGGCAATTCGAGCAATGGCAGTTCATCGCATAGGAGAACGCGTCCGCTACCTCGTAGCGCACGGCGCGGCAGCAGCATTCGCCGATCAGGAAGGGAGCGTTCGAATTCTCTGATCCGGTCATCACAGCGTCCCAGCAAATGGTACGGACACCATAGCGCATTTTGACGTGTACGACTAAGTTCGCCCTGAGCCATCATTCAAAGGGATGACCCATGAGCCAGAACCGTTCGAGCGTCGAAGCCGTCGTGCAATCTTACTTCGACGGACTTTACGAGGGTGATGCCGAAAAGCTCGGCGCCATCTTCCATCCCTCCGCCGATTTGCGCTGGGTCGAGAAGGGCGAGCTGCAGGTGCTGACCGTGCCGGACTGGCTCGACCGCGTGCGCAAGCGCCCCTCCGGCAAGGCCGAAGGCAAGCCGCGCGAGGATTTCATCGTCACGATTGACCGTTCGGACGACAAGACCGCCTTCATCAAGGTCCGATGCCAACTGCCGCCGCGTTTTTTCACGGACTATCTGGTGGCTATGAAGCTCGCCGATGGCTGGCAGATCGTATCGAAGTCTTACCGGTATGATCTGCGAGAGTGAGGGCTTCCGCTGCCCGAAATCGGGCACACTCGTCCCACATCCTCCGTCATTGCGAGCGCAGCGAAGCTAGCCAGAGTCTTTCCGCGGAGGAAGACCGGATTGCTTCGCTGCGCTCGCAATGACGATGCGGATGGAGTGCATGCCGCATCTCTCCTCCGCCCCCGTCTCGCTCAAAAGGTCCACCATGCTTCTCGACCGCCGTTCGCTGCTCGCCTCGCTGTACTGGATCGCCGCCTCCCCCGCGCTCGCCGCAGACGCGCAGCCTGAGCTCGAAACCTATGAGCGCGAGAGTGGCGGCCGGATCGGGGTCTATGCCGAGAACCTCGCGACCGGCGCAAGGCTCGCCTGGCGCGCCGACGAACGGTTCGTCATGTGCTCGACATTCAAGGCTTCGCTGGCGGCTTGCGTCCTGGCGCGGGTCGATCGTGGCGAGGATCAGCTTGCGGCCATGATCCCGTACGGCAAGGCCGACCTGCTGGAGTACGCACCGGTTGCCAAGCAGAACATTGCCGCCGGCGCAATGTCGGTCACCGAGATGTGCAAGGCGATCGTCGAGCTCAGCGACAACACCTGCGCCAATTTATTGCTGGCGCGGATCGGCGGTCCCGCCGCACTCACCGCGTTCTGGCGGTCGCTCGGCGACACCACCTCGCGGCTCGACCACAACGAGCCCGAGCTCAACCGCTCACCGCCCGGCGATCCCCGCGACACCACGACGCCGGCGGCGATGGCAGGCAATCTGCGCCGGCTGCTCACGGGCGAGGCGCTGTCGGCCACCTCGCGTGCGCAGCTCACGGAGTGGCTAGTGGGCTGCAAGACCGGTGCAAACCGGCTGCGTGGCGGGCTCCCCGCAAGCTGGAAGATCGGCGACAAGACCGGCAACAACGGCAAGGACGCCTCGGGCGACATCGCGGTGGCCTGGCCCAAGCCCGATACGAAGCCCGATGCACCGATCCTGATCGCGACCTATACCCAGGGCGGCACGCCGAGCGCGGCGCAGATCGAAGCCGTGTTCGCACGCATCGGCCGCATCGTGGCCGAGCGGCTGGCGTGAGCCGCACGCATTGACCTTGCGGCCGCTTCCGGGTGAAGACAGACCATCATGGAAGCGAAATTTCAGACCTTTCTCATCCTGCTCGCCGTGCTGGCGGGCACCGCGCTTGTCGCGCGCCGCTTCAACATCGCGCCCGCCATTCTGCTGATGCTCTCAGGTGTCGGCCTTGCCTTCGTGCCGGGCATGCCAGCGGTCGAACTGCCGCCGGAACTGGTGCTGCTGATGGTGCTGCCGCCGCTGATCTACTCGGCGAGCGTCGCGATGAGCTGGCGCGAGTTCAAAAAGAATCTTCGCCCGATCGTGCTGCTGGCGGTCGGTGCGGTGATCTTCACCGCGGCGTTGGTCGCAACCGCCACGCATTATTTCATCGGCCTGCCCTGGACGATCGGCTTCCTGCTCGGCGCCATCGTCGCGCCGCCCGACGTGGTGGCGCCGCTCGCGATCGCGCGCCGGCTGCATCTGCCGCGCAGGCTGATGGTCATCCTCGAAGGCGAAGGGCTCGCGAATGATGCCACCGCTCTGATCCTCTACCGCTTCGCGCTCGCCGCAATCATGGTCGGGCAATTCTCGCTGCCTCTGGCAGGCGGCGAGTTCTTGCTCATCGTCGCCGGCGAGATCGCCTTCGGCATCGGCGTCGGTTGGCTCTCCCTGCGGTTCCGCAAATGGTCGGGAGACCCGCAGGTCGAGCTGACACTGTCGCTGATCACGCCCTACGTGTCCTACTGGCTGCCCGAGCATCTCGGCGGCTCCGGCGTGATCGCCACCGTCGCCTGTGGCCTCTATGTGAGCTGGAATGGCCCGCTGCTGATCTCGGCATCGACGCGCCTGCAAGGCATCTTCTTCTGGGACCTCGTGATCTATCTGATCGAGGGCTTGCTGTTCCTGCTCACCGGATTCCAGATGCGCGCACTCTACGAGAAATCGAAGGCGTTCCCGCTCGACGACATCATGATTGCGACTGCCGTGGTGCTGGCGGTGGTCGTGATCGCGCGCTTCGCCTGGCTCTATCCCGCGACCTATCTGCCACGAATGCTCAGCAAGTCGCTGCGTGCGCGCGATCCGTCACCACCATGGCAATGGCCGTTCGTGCTTGCGTTCACCGGCGTGCGCGGCGCGGTGTCGCTGGCGGCAGCACTGGCGCTGCCGTTCACGCTGCCGGGCGGCGAGGCCTTCCCGTTTCGCGACCTGATCCTGTTCGTCGCGTTCGGCGTCATCTTCATCACACTGATCGGCGTCGGCCTCACGCTGCCCCCCGTGGTTCGTTGGCTCGGTGTCGCGGAAGCCGGTCGCAACGAGCATGCCGCCGAGCACGAGGCCGAGATCGCGGCACGGCGCCAGGCCCTCGACGCGGCGCTAAAGTCGCTCGACGCGCTGACCGAGGAAAAGGACGTGTCCGACGAGGTGATGCGGCTCCTGCGCGCCCGCCACGAGATCCGGGTCAACCAGCTGCCGGACTCGCTCGATCCCACCCACCACGACGTCTCCGCCGCCGGCACCGCCCTGACCCGCGGTCTGATCGCCACCGAGCGCAAGTTCATCCACGAGCTGCTGCGCGAGGGCCAGATCACCGACGAGACGCGGCGGCGGATCGAGCGCGATCTGGACCTGGAGGAGGCAAGCTTGGCAAACCGGGAGTACCGGGGAGGGCCGCTATAGATTCCCGTCATTGCTAGGGGCGCGAACTACCGCCTCTCGCAAAATTCCCTCATCGCCACCGCCACGGCGCCCGCAATGATCTCCTGCCGCTCCGGGGAGTTCATCGCCATCTCCTCGTCGCGGTTGATGATGGAGCCCGCTTCGAGCAGCACTGCGGCGCTGCGGGTCTGCGAGAGCACAACGAGCCCGTCATAGCGGTAGACGCCGACATCCTTGTCGAGCAATTGGCGCCGGTAGCGGCCCATCACCGGCAGGGTGTACTGGCTGGCATAGTGCAGGTCCTGCTGCTTCAGCTGCCTGCCGATCATCCGGGCCAGCATCAGGCTGGCGGCGAAGTGCGGATTCCGCTGCGACACGAACAGAGAGTGGCCCGAAAAGCGGTCGCTGAAATAGCTGTTCGCGCCGTCGAACTCCCAGCTCCCGAGCAGCTTGTCCGGCACCGAATCGTGATGGATCGACAGGAAGAGATCGGCCCGGGCGTCATTCGCGGTGCTGACGCGCTTGAACAGGCTCGGCCGCGCCTTGCCGTCCGTGACGAGCAACCGGGTCGCGGCAAAGCCTTCGGCCTTGAGCCTCGCCGTAATCAGACTTGCAAGCCGGAAGTTGAAGCCGAACTCCGTGTCGTTGCGCGCGCTCAACGCGCCGTAGGAGTCCGGGGTGTGCCCGACATCCACGAGGATCCGGAATTTCGACAGCTCACACTTGACCGGCGCGTGCGGCGGCTTGGGTTTCGCGATTTTCCGCGCGATAGCAGCATGACCAGAGTCTGCAGGCGCCAGCGACCATAGCAAGATCGACGCGACCAGCGTCGAGACGAGACTTGCGATGATGCTGCGCGGCTGTCCCAAGTACTACTCCGCTGCCGCTGTTCGCGGCCGGCCGACAAAGCCTGTGACGTCACCGAAACGCTCCAGCATCACCGCGGAAAGGTCCTTGGCCTTGCTGGTGACGCAGGCGCCCGAGCGCACGGCATAGCGATCCTGATGCGCGGCCTGCGGCGGCGGCTCGCCCTGCTGAAGCGCCCGCGCCAGCTCCATCACGACTTTCCGGAAATGCATGATACCGAGATCGGTCGGACCGAGATGCTCGCGGGTGCGTCGGCGATCGGGCCCTGGCTGTCCTGCACGGCCGCATCCTGTTCGGAGACGCCCTTGATGCCGGTGTAGCTCCTGGTCTTCTGCAGCTTGCGGTCGATCAGATAGTCGTTGCCCTTGTGGCGCAGCGGCACGTAATTGTCGCCAACCTCCGCGATCACGCCGTTGCCGCGGTCAAAGACGTCGCGCTCGGCTTGCGTCAGCGGCCGCTCCGGATTCCAGGCATAGGTGTAGATCCAGCAATTGGTGTCGGTGACGGGCACGAAAGTCTGCCCAAAGATGTTCTCACCCGGCATCGCGCTCGGGGCATAGGCGTGGAACGGCATCAGAAACTGCGCAATGCGCCAGTAGATGTTGTCGCCGCCGGTGAGCCGCCCGCCGGCGATGGTGAGGCCCGCCGCGTGCGGCGCGATCTTGATCACGGGACGCGGATCCTCCGCGATCCAGCGCATGTGATCGCTCGACATCCGCGCGATCGGATTCACGAAATGCTTCTTGATGTCCAGGATCTCGTTCTCCTCCTTGTCGAAGGAGAGATGGGCGAAGGTGAAATGCGCGGTGTCGATCGAGCCTTCCAACGCCTGCACCCAGTTGCAGTCCTGCCATTTCTTGCTGACATAGCGGTGCGAGGCCGGCAGCAGCGCCATTTCAAGATCGGGCAGCTCGGGCATCGCATCCGCGGGACCCATATAGGCCCAGATCATCTCGCCCCATTCGCGCGCCGGATAGGATTTGATACGGATGAGGTCTTTGGCATTGAGGTCGGGATAGGACGTCGGCATGTCGACGCAGCGGCCGTCGGTGTCGAACTTCCAGCCGTGATAGACACAGCGGATGCCGCATTCCTCGTTGCGCCCGAGCCAGAGATTGGCGCCGCGATGCGGGCAGTATTGATCGATGATTCCGACAACGCCGCGCGTATCGCGGAAGGCGAGCAGCTCCTCGCCGAGAACGATGATCTTCTTCGGCTCGCCGTCGGGTTCAGGGAGTTCTTCGGACAGCAGCACAGGAATCCAGAACCGGCGCAACAATTCGCCCATGCCCGTACCAGAGCCCGACTCGGTCAGGAATTTGTTGTCCTCGGCGCGGAGCATGGAAAATCCTCCCGACGGTCGTTGTTGCCGGCAAGATTGGCGCGGACGCGGGAAGACGTCAACGCGGAACGCGGCGCGCAGGCCGGTTAAACCGGCCGCTCCCCCTTCACCGTCACGCGCGTGCCGGAGCGCGTGTGCGGCCAGTAATCCCACATCGCGCGGTGCTGGGTGCAGCGGTTGTCCCAGAAGGCGATGGCATTCTCTGTCCAGCGAAAGCGGCACTGGAACAGCGGATTCTCGGCGTGCTGGTAGAGATAGGCAAGCATCGCCTCGCTCTCGTCGCGCGGGATGCCGTTGATGTGGCGGGTGAAGCCGCGGTTGACGTAGAGCGCCTTCTTGCCGGTGACCGGATGCGTGCGCACCACGGGATGCTCGGCACTCGGATAGGACGGGCGGTCGGCGACGCCGTAATTGGCGTAGAGCCCGCGATAGATCGGCTCGCCGTCATGCAACGCAGTCAGCCCGTCGAGATAGGCCTTCATCCGGTCCGACAGCGCCTCGTAGGCCGCATACATGTTGGCGAACAGCGTGTCGCCGCCGCGCGGCGGGCACTGCTTGATGTAGAGGATCGAGCCCATCGGCGGCTCGTGATCGCAGGACACGTCGGAATGCCAGCCCTCGCCATTGGCCCGCGGCGAATTCGCATCCGCATAGATCTTCATCAGGGCCGGGTCTTCATCCTCATGCGGCGCGGCGGGATGGAAATGCAGCTCACCGAACTTGCGGCCGAAGGCGAGATGCTGTTGTGGCGTGATGTGCTGGTCGCGGAAGAAGATGACGAGGTTTTCGGCAAGCGCGCGGTGGACCTCGTCCATCTGCCGGTTGGAGCGCGCATCGTCGGAGACAAGTTTGCCGATGTCGACGCCGGAGATCTCCGCGCCGATGATCGGGGTCAGCTTTTCGACCGCGATGGTCTCGTAAGGCGCGCCGTCGTCCATCGCGTGGCGATAGCGCGGGCCCTGCTTGCCGGCGAGTGAGCTCATGGCGTGTCTCCCGATGCATTCTTGCTTGGGAGCATCGTAGCAATGTATGGCGGCTTAGCGAAGCGTAACCCGCCACTTCGCGCCCACAAAAATAAGGCGGGTTACGCTTTCGCTAACCCGCCCTACGATTCCTGATCTGGAGCAGAACTATTCCGCCGCGGTCACCGGCACCTTGGCGCCCTGGCCGTAGCGCTGCTCGATGTAGTCGATCACGAGTGCTTTGAAGTCCGCGGAGATGGTCGGGCCGCGCAGGGTGCGGAACTTCTTGCCGTCGACGAACACCGGGGCAGCCGGCGCCTCGCCCGTACCCGGCAGCGAGATGCCGATATTGGCGTGCTTGGATTCGCCGGGGCCGTTGACGATGCAGCCCATCACCGCGACGTTGAGCTCTTCCACGCCGGGATATTTCGTCTTCCAGGTCGGCATCTCGTCGCGGATGAACCCCTGGATCGAGCTGGCCAGCTCCTGGAAGGTGGTCGAGGTGGTGCGGCCGCAGCCGGGGCACGCCGCAACCAGCGGCACGAAGGTGCGGAAGCCCATGGTCTGCAAGAGCTCCTGGCCGACCTGCACTTCGCGGGTGCGGTCGCCGCCGGGCTCCGGCGTCAGCGAGATGCGGATGGTGTCGCCGATGCCCTGCTGCAACAGGATGCCGAGCGCGGCCGAGGACGCCACGATGCCCTTGGTGCCCATGCCGGCCTCGGTCAGGCCGAGATGGATCGCGTAGTCGGAACGGCTGGCGAGATCCTGATAGACCGCGATCAGATCCTGCACGGCCGAGACTTTGGCCGAGAGGATGATGCGATTCTTCGGCATGCCGAGTTCCTCGGCGCGCGCGGCCGAGAGCAGCGCGGATTGCACCATGGCCTCGCGCGTCACCGCGCGCACGTCGCGCGGATCGGGGGAGGCGGCGTTCTCGTCCATCAGCTTGGTCAAGAGCTCCTGGTCGAGCGAGCCCCAATTGGCGCCGATGCGCACCGGCTTGTTGTTCTTGTTGGCGATCTCGATGATGTCGGCGAACTGGGTGTCGCGCTTGTCCTTGAAGCCGACATTGCCGGGATTGATGCGATATTTGGCGAGCGCCTCGGCGCAGGCCGGATAGGCGGCGAGCAGCTTGTGGCCGATATAGTGAAAGTCGCCGATCAGCGGCGTGGTGATGCCGCGCTTGAGCAGGCCGTCGCGGATGTGCGGGACGGCAGCGGCGGCCTCCTCGCGGTCCACGGTGATGCGGACCATGTCGGAGCCGGCGCGGGCGAGCGCTGCGACCTGGGCAATGGTGCCGTCGATATCGGCGGTGTCGGTGTTGGTCATTGACTGCACGACGATCGGGGCACCGCCGCCGACGGCAACGTCGCCGACCTTGACCTGGGTAGTCTTGTGCCGGGGCGCGGGGCCCGCGACGTCGGAATCGATGGTTTTTTCGAGCTTGTTCATGGCGTCCAAATATCAGGTTTTGGTGACGTTCAGCAATGCATCGCGCGGCGCCGCAGCGGATTGACTGGGACGGTTAACCAGAAAAAGCCCAGCAATGACAAGGACGGCGGCAGCCCCGAATGTCAGGTTCAGCGTGTCGTGCATGATGAAATAGCTACCCACCACGCCAAACAAAGGGGTGATGAAGGTAAAAGCCGACAATTTGCTGGCCGAATAGGTCTTCACCAGCGCGAACCAAAGCGTGAACGTGGTTCCCACGACCCAGATCGCCTGGAAGGCCATCAGGCCCAGCGACAGCGGCGACGGCGTGTGGGGGATGGTCTCCCCGAACAGCCAGGCGGCCAGCCCCAGGATCGGGATCGAGGTCGCGACCTGATAGCCCAGAGCCTTCTCGGGCGCCGCGAAGCGCAGCCGCGTGCCCTTGGCAACTAGCGTGGTCGCCGCCCACAGCGCGGCGCCGCCGACGATCATGAGATCGCCGAGCAGGACATGCGAATCGACGTTGGGCTGCGGCACGCCGATCGCGAGCGCGACACCGGCAAAGCTGATGGCGAGCCCCAGCCATTGCGTCCCACCAAGTCGCTCGCCGAGCACCTGGTAGGAGCCGAGCGCGACGAAGAACGGCGCGGTGTAGAGGAACACGACCGCCCGCGATGCTGGTGTGAACCGCAGGCCCTGGAAGATCAGCACGAACTCGATGCCGAACATCAGTCCGGCGATGACGCCGGGCTTCCAGGTGCCGTCGCGCTCGAAGAATTTAACGCCGCGCAAGCTGCCGATGATGAACAGCACCGGCAGCGCGCCCATCGAGCGGAACGTGGCCTGAAGCATCGGCGGAATGTCCGGCAGCACCAGCTTCACGGCGATCTGGTTGAACCCCCAGGTCAGGCACAGCATGAGCATCAGGGCGATGGCGCCGGCACTGAGGGGACGACCGGCGGACGGTATGGCTTGAGGTGAGGACATTTCTTCCTAAAAACCGGCTTTGCGCCGTTGTTGCTCTATGCGGCTTTCTGACAATGCGCACAAACGCCCGTGATTTCCACCACCGACAATTTGGGAGCGAAGCCTGAGCTGCGCGCGGCGGCGTTGAGGTCCTTGGCGAAGGATGCCGACGGAATCTCACCGACCAGGCCGCAGCGCTCGCAGATCAGGAACGTCACCGCCGAGATCGCGTCGTGGTCGTGAGCGGCGCAGGCGAGATAGGCGTTGCGGCTTTCGATCCGGTGCACGAGGCCGTTGGCCATCAGGAAATCGAGAGCACGATAGACCGTGATCGGCGCCGGCCGCTGCATCGATTTCGCCAGCTCGTCGATCACCTCATAGGCGCCGAGCGGCCGGTGGCTCGAGAGCAGCGCCCCCAGCACATGGCGGCGTATAGGCGTGAATTTCTGCGCGCGCTCTCCGCAGACGGCCTCGGCATGCGCCAGCGCATCCGCGGTGCAGCGGCCGTGATCGTGGTCGGGCGCGGGAAATGCCGGTCTTGCAAGGGTCATGCGATCGGCGTTCTAGCATTTCGAAAGGGGAACCCAAAGCAGGACCGGCGATGCGGCCAGCAGCCATGCTCGGCCTGCGGGACAGCGTCCCGCAAACCCGCCGTGAAATAATCATAAGCTTGCTTATTATATTCCAAGCTTATTGGAGACCAAGCTCATGAGCCCCGGACCCGTGGACCAGAATTTCCTGTTTACACTCGCCGAGCTCTACCGCCTGCTCCGGGTCTATGCCGACAAGGAAGCCTCGCGCTTCGGCATCACCCGCGCGCAATGGGCGGTGCTGGCCAAGGTCGAGCGCAGCGAAGGCATGAAGCAGTCGGAGCTTGCCGAGCTTCTCGAGGTGCAGCCGATCACGCTGACGCGCCTGATCGATAAACTCTGTGACAGCGACTGGATCGAGCGACGCAACGATCCTTCGGATCGCCGCGTCAAGCGGCTGTACCTGAAGAAGGCCGGGCGGCAGTTGCTCGGGCGGATGAGCGGGCTGAAGTCCGAGCTCACGGCCAACGCGCTCGACGGCATCACTCCGGCGGACGCCCATCGCCTCCTCACCCAACTCGAAACAATCAAGGAAAACGTGCGGTCCGCGATCCAGAGCAGCGGAGCGGAACAAGCGCGTAAGGAGCAACGCTATGGCTGATCAGGTTCTCAAGTTCCAGCCCGAGCAGAAAATCGACGGCGGCAAGCCCACCAAGAAAGCCGGCACCGATCCGCGCCGCCGCCTGGTGGCGGGCCTGCGCCGCTATCGCCGCGTGCTGCTCCTGGTTGTGCTGCCGCTCGTCGTCGCGGTTGCCGGCTTCACCTTCTATCTCAATGGCGGCCGTTACGTCGGCACTGATGACGCCTATGTCGGCGCGCAGAAAGTGCTGGTGACCCCTGATATCTCCGGCAAAATCCAGAAGGTCGTCGTCAAGGAAGGTCAGGTCGTCAAGCACGGCGACGAGTTGTTCGAGATCGACCCCGCTCCGTTCCGTCATGCGTTGGAAGAAGCCAAAGCGCAACTCGCCCAAGCCCGCATCACCTATGACAATCTTGTTGCCAACATCAAGATCTACGGTGACATGCTCAATCTTGCCCAGCAGGGCATGGACCTGAAGCAGCGCGACGTCGAACGCAAGCAGTCGCTGGTGAAGAACAATTACGGCTCGCAGCTCGATCTCGACAACGCGTCCAATGCACTGGTTACCGCCGGCGCGCAGGCGCAATACATCAAGCAGCAACTCTCCAATGCCAAGACCCAATTGCTGGGGAATCCCGAGTTGCCGCTGGAGCAATTCCCCGCCTACGCGCAAGCGAAAGCCAAGCTGGACGATGCCCAGCGCAACCTCGACCACACCGTGCTGCGCGCGCCGATGGATGGCGTGGCAACACAGGTCGAACAGATCCAGCTCGGCCGCTACGTCGCCGCCGGCACGCCGGTGTTCTCCATCATCGACGTGGCCCATCCCTGGGTCGACGCCAATCCGAAGGAGAGCGACCTCACCTACGTCACCGAAGGACAGCCGGTCACGCTCGAGGTCGACGCGTTCCCGAACCATACCTTCAAGGGCAAGATCGGCTCGCTCTCGCCCGGCACCGGCGCGCAATTCGCGATCCTGCCGCCGCAGAACGCCAGCGGCAATTTCGTCAAGGTGGTGCAGCGCGTGCCGATCCGCATCTATTTCGACGAGACCGACAAATACGTACGCAAGCTGAAGGCCGGCATGAGCGTTTACGCCACCATCGACACCGGCCACCAGCGCTCGCTCGCCGGTCTGCTCGGCCTGTCGGCGACCGCGAGCCAAGACAAAGATCAGGAGGACTAATCCTATGGCGGAGTCCAATCCCGCCCTTATGGTCCCCGGCCTGCGCCGGAACATGGTGACGATCTGCGCCATGACGGCAACCATCATGCAGGCGCTGGACACCACCATCGCCAACGTCGCCCTGCCCTACATGCAGGGCACGCTGTCGGCTTCGCAGGACCAGATCAACTGGGTGCTGACCTCCTACATCGTCGCCGCCGCGATCATGACGGCACCGGTGGGCTGGATCGCCAACCGCTTCGGCCGCAAGCGCATCTTCATCATCTGCTCGGCCGGCTTCACCATGGCATCGGTGCTGTGCGGGCTTGCGCAGGACATCAACCAGATGGTGATTTTCCGCCTGCTGCAGGGCGTGTTCGGCGCGGCCCTGGTGCCGTTGTCGCAATCGGTGATGCTCGACTATTACACGCTCCAGGAACGCGCCAAGGCGATGTCGATCTGGGGCATGGGCGTGATGATGGGGCCGATCATGGGTCCCTCGCTCGGCGCCTGGCTGACCGAGACTTATTCCTGGCACTGGGTGTTCTTCGTCAATTTGCCGTTCGGCGCCATCACCGTGATCGGGCTGATCATCTTCATGGACGAGACCCGGAAGGATCTCAGTCTCAAGTTCGACTGGTTCGGCTTCGCGGCGCTGGCGGTCGCGATCGGGTCGCTTCAGCTCGCGCTCGACCGCGGCGAGCAATTGGGCTGGCTCGAATCGGGTGAGATCCTTGCGGAGTTCATCGTCTCGGCCGTCGCCTTCTACTTCTTCATCGCGCATTCCTTCACGACCTCGACACCGTTCATCCGCTTCGGGCTCTTCAAGGACCGCAATTTCGTCACCGGCTGCGTGTTCATGGTCGTGATGGGCCTCGTGCTGTTCTCGACCATGGCGCTGGCCTCCCCCTATATGCAGAACGTGATCGGCTATCCCATCATCACCGCGGGCCTGCTGCTGGCGAGCCGCGGCTTCGGCACCTTCTTCGCCATGATGCTGGTCGGCCGCATGATGCGTTACATCGAAGCCCGCACACTGATCATCACCGGCCTGACGCTGACCGCGGGCTCGCTGTTCCAGATGACCGGCTGGACCGATTTGACCCAGGTGCCGGAGATCGTGACCGTCAGCGTCATCCAGGGCTTCGGCTTCGGCCTCGTCTTCGTGCCGCTATCGACGGTGGCGTTCCTGACCTTGTCGAATGAGCTGCGCACCGACGGCACCGCGATGCTGACCTTAATGCGCAACGTCGCGAGCTCGGTGGGCATTTCCGTCGTCATCGCCCAGCTGACACAAGGCACGCGGCGGACCTACGCGATCCTGTCCGAACACATCAACCCGTTCAACCATGCGCTCCAGATGCCCAGCGTCAGCGGCATGATCAATCTCTCCACCGACGCCGGTCGCGCCATGGCCGATCGCATGGTCAGCGTGCAGGCGCAGATCATCGCCTTCGCGCACGACTACGAGCTGGTGATGTTCTTCATCCTCTGCACCATCCCGCTCGCCCTGCTGATCGGCTCGACCAAGGCCACCCTGCGCAAGCAGGCGGCGGGGCCGGAACATGCGGTGATGGAGTGATGCCTTCGCCGGGACGACACCGATGATGTTGCGCGCCTCTACCCCAAAATCTCCTCGCAGCCCAGATCCTCGACCGCCATCATCACCCGCTCCAGATTATTCCACCAGATCACCGGTGGGATGTTGATGCTCCACTGCCAGACTGGCTTGGTGATGTGCCACAGCACCGACCGCCGATAGTCCTGGTCGAGCGCGCCGCGCGTATAGCCGCTGACACCGTGCGCCATCAGCGTGTCGTGGTAATGATTGAGCAGAAGGCGTTCGAACGCCTGCCGGCGTTCCGGATACCACTGCAGCGCCATCATGTAGGCGAGGTCGTGAGTCGGCACGTTGATGTCCCACAAGTCGAAGTCGAAGATGCGGACAGTGTCGGACACGCCGGCGCGCGGCAGCAGAAAATTCCAGATGTGGGCATCGCCATGGGTGATGGTGAGGTGGCGATGCGAATGGTAGCGCAGTGACATCCTGTCGGACCGATCGATGAAGCGGCGGTAGAGCGTGCGGCGCTCTTCACTGAGACGATCGCCGAGCTGATCAGCGAATCGGTCGTAATGGGATGCGAACGTTTCCATATGCCCCGCCGTATCGTCGGTGCTCGCCCAGACCCCGACGGTCTCGCCGAGACCAGCATGGTCCCACCACGCCGCGTGCCAGCGCGCGAGCGCGGCGACGATGGCCATCGCCTGAGCGCGCGATGGCGGCAGCGGCCATTGGGTCGCTATCTCGTGACTATCAGTGAGATCCTCAAGCAGGAGATGCCAGGCGAGGCTCTCCTCGTCGAAATTCCCGTCAAAGCAGCGCGGCACCAGCAGCGCGGGCGTTCTGGGTGCAAGCTGTGTGTAGTAGGCCACCTCATGGCGACCGGCATTCGCCAGCGGCTTGGCAAACGCGGCATGGGGCGTCTTGAGAATCAGTGACTGCGGCGAGCCGGCGGATTCCCCGACATAGCGCAGGCCGAGTCGGGTGATATGCGACACGACCGTATCGCGCTCATGCAGGACCTTGACCTCGCGCACGGCACCGGCGTCCAGTGCGCCAGCCTTGCGCAGCGCCGCGGTTAGATTTGCCGCGTCCGCCACCGCCGGCAACCGTGTATCTTTCATGCGCGCCCGACCCCCGTCGCGTTGCTCCATTCTGTACAACCGCGCTGCCGGGCGCCAGCGGCATCAGCCGCCCGGCTCAAGCCGCAGCGGTCGAGTCACGCACGGTCCTGACGACAACCGACCGGAGCTGCTCGAGATTGGCCGCCATGCCGGCGATCGCCTGCCTGACCTCCGCGGCGCGCTCGTTCACGGAGGCGGCGTCGCGGCTGACATCACCGATCTTGGCCGAGACCTCCTTCGCCGCGGAAGTCGATTCGGAAATCGACCGCGTGATCTCGCGGGTCGCGGCGTCCTGCTCTTCCATCGCGGCGGCAACCGAGGTGGCGACGCCGTCGATCTCGACGATGTGGCCTCCCATGGTTTCGACGGCGTCGACGGCGGCTTGCGTCGAGGCCTGGATCTCGGCGATCAGCCGCGCGATCTCCTCGGTGGAGTTGGCGGTCTGGTCGGAGAGGGATTTCACTTCGGCGGCGACCACCGCGAAGCCACGGCCGGCCTCCCCGGCGCGCGCCGCCTCGATCGTGGCGTTGAGTGCCAGCAGATTGGTCTGGCCGGCGATGCCGCCGATGAGGTCGGAGACCTCGGCGATCTTCTTCACCGATCCAGCCAGCGTCTGGATGGTCGAGCGCGCCTGTTCCCGACCGGCGACCGCCGATTTTGTAACCGTGCTGGTCCGCGCGACCTGGGTTGCGATCTCGCGGATCGAAGCACTGAGTTCTTCAGCTGCGGCCGAGACGGTCTGCGAGCTGCCGAGGGCCTGGGTGGAGGCGGCTGCGACCGCCTGCGATTGTGTCGAGAGCGACCTTGCGATCTCGGACAGACTGGAGGCGGCACGCTCCACGCCTTGCGTCGCCGCGCTCGCGGTGTCGACCGAGCGGCCGGTCTCGCGCTCGACGGTTTCGGCCATCTGATGCAGGGCCTCACGCTTGGCGAGCGCCGCCTCCTGCTCCTTCTGCAACTGCTCCTCGCGCAGGCGGAAATTCTCGACCGCGGACTGCTTGAACACCAAGAGCGCACCCGCCATCGAGCCGACCTCGTCCTGCCGGTGCGCGAAAGGAATGTCGGCGGCGAGATCGCCGGTCGCGAGCTTTTGCATCGCGCTGGTCATGCGCACGATCGGGCGCATCACGCCGAAGGCGACGCCGAGCAGGCCCGCCGCAATGAAGGCGAGGACGGCGGCGGAGACGCCGAGGAGGATGTAAAGCATCGAGCTGTCGCGGTCCGCGGCCAGCTTCTCCATGTCGGCATTCTGCTTGTTGGCGCTCTCGACGATGCTGTCGATGACGGCGCGATGCGCGGTATAGGCCTCCTTGAGCTGCGCGTAGGCCCGCTCGGAGACGGCCGTATCCTTGGCCTTGAGGGCGGGGAGGAGCTGGTCGGACAACAGCTTCCAGAACTTCTGCACCTCGGCGTCGGATTTCGACACCAGGGTCGTCTTCAGGTCGGCCGAGAGGCTGGAGGTGACCCAGAATGCCTTGCGCTCGTCGTAATCCTTGCGGAGCTGGGCCAGGCGTTCGGCATGGGCCGCCAGCTGGTCGGGCTCGCGCATGGCGAGCGTGGCCTCGAGGTAGGCCTCGATCACATATTCCGGCGGCGGCAGGATGTCGGCGATGAGATCGTTTCCGAGCTTGATATCAGAATAGAGCGGACCGCCGACCTTGAGCTCTTTCAAGGCGTAGAGGCTGGTCGAGACCACGGCGGTAAAGCCGATGGCCAGAACGATGCCGAAAGCAATGATTGCGGAAGAAAGCGAAAGACGAATTTTCATGGAAAAATCCAATGGGCCGCGCTGAATCCCACGGACCCTAAAGGATTACGGTAAACACGGGATTGCATCGCGCGGAAATTGCATCGCGCGAACTCCGGAAAAATACGGGAAATGGCGTCAGGTCAACGGTTTCGGGCAGCGAAGCTTGGGCCCGTCCTCCGCTGTCGTCCCGGATCGGGGCTCCGCCTGTCCGGGACGGCGCTGGGGGTCACACGTCGAAAAATACCGTTTCGTTGTCGCCCTGGAGCCGCAGGTCGAGCCGGTACACCGGCTTGCCGGCCTCGCGCACGGCCGTCAGCGTGGCGCGACGGTCGGCAGGCACCACCGCCAGCACGGGATCGGCGGCATTGCCGGCCTCGTCACTGAAATAGATGCGGGTATAGAGATGCCGCAGCATGCCGCGACCAAACACCGCAAGCAGGACATGCGGTGCCTGCGGCTTGCCGTCGGGATCGGGCACCACGCCCGGCTTGATGGTTTCAAAGGAATAATTGCCGTCCTTGTCGGTGCCGCAACGGGCAAAGCCACGGAAGCTCGCATTCGACAGCCCGCGCTTGTCCTGCGGATCCGCGAAGCGCCCCTGCCCATCGGCCTGCCATATCTCCAGCATGACATCGGGCACGGCGACGCCATCGCCGTCGAACACGCGGCCCTCGATCCGGACGCGGTCGCCGGTGACGTCGGGCGTCAGGGTCGAGTTGGTGAACGCATCGTTCCAGGCGTACTCACCGGTCGGCGTCAGGCCGTATTTGAAGAACGGGCCGACGGTCTGCGACGGCGTGATCCCATTGTCCTGCACTTAATGGTTCTCCATAGGCGTGGCGTTCTTGCCGCGCAGCACGATGTCAAAGCGGTAACACAGCGCCCATTCGGGCTGGGTGTTCTCGAGATCAAACGATGACACCATCCGCGCCCGCGCCTTCTCGTCCGGCACCGAATTGAAGATCGGATCGAACGGGAACAGCGGATCGGCCGGGAAGTACATCTGCGTCACGAGACGCGTGACGAAGGAATGGCCGAACACAGAGAGATGGATGTGTGCGGGACGCCAGGCGTTATGATGGTTGCCCCAGGGATAGGCGCCAGGCTTGATGGTGACAAAGCGGTAGTAACCGGAGACGTCGCTCACGGTGCGGCCGGCGCCCGTAAAGTTCGGATCGAGCGGCGCCGGATGCTGGTCGCGGACGTGAACGTAACGGCCGCAGGAATTGGCCTGCCAGATCTCGACCAGCGAGTTCGGCACGCCGCGGCCGTCCTCGTCGCACACATGGCCGTGCACAATAATGCGTTCCCCGAGCGGCTCGCCGGTGTGTTGGGTGGTGAGATCATTGTCGCCCTCGCGAACGGTCTCGTGGCCGTAGACCGGGCCGGTCAGCTCCGACAGTGTATGGCGCATCGGGATCAAGGGCTTGTTCGGCGCCCGCTTGATCGAGCTTTTGTACTCGGGCGACAGCGGCAGCGGATGCGCCGTGTTGCTGTCGACGGGATAGATGAATGTCATTGGCGAACTCCTCCCCGGCCCTTTTCCGACCGGTCAACGCTTCCGCCAATCATTATAGGATATAACTAATTGGGGGAAGCGGCTTTGAGCCCTATTTGATCGGCGGACGCGGCAGGACGGCCTCGCCGGCTTCGAGCCGATAGACATGGTCCAGCGAATACCAGGGCGTCGCGACGTCGCGCTCGGTCGGATGTGGCGTGTCATGGCGCAGGAACTTGCCGATCAGCGCTTTGGTCACGCCGAACTGCACGTCACTATCGATATGCGGGTCGGCGGGGTCGTAGACCTGCGAGATCAGCACCTTGAATCCGGGCTTGAAGACCAACGCGTGCAGGTGCGCGGGACGATAGGGATGCCGGTTCTGCGCCTCCAGGAGGCGGCCGACCACGCCGTCGGTCGGAATGGGATAGCCGACCATCATCACGGAGCGGAACGAGAAGGCTCCGTCCTGGTCGGTCGTAAACTTGCCGCGCAGGTTCATGTCGGCCTGCTCGGGGTCCTGGTTTTCATAAAGACCAACCGGCGACGCGTGCCAGACGTCGACCTCGGCGCCGGCGACGGGACGGCCGTCCTTGTCCACGACGCGGCCGTTGACGAACAGCGGCGCGCCTGGGGTCTCGGAGCGGACGATCGATCCGCCATTTTCCACCCGCGGCGAGTTCAGCCGCCAGAATGGTCCGAGCAGCGACTGGTCGGTCTCCGTGTTGCCCTCATCGCCATTGTTCAGCAGGCACACCAGCGGCGAGACGCCGAGCGAGCCCGCCATCAGCACGACCTCGTTATGCGTGTCGGTCGAGAGCTTGCCGAGCTCGGCGATAACAGCCGTGGCGTCGCGGAATTCCTTCTCGGTCAGGCGAACGTCGCGAACAAAACCGTGCAGATGCTTGACCAGGGAGACCATGATCTGGCGTAGCCGTGGATCGGATGTCTGCTCCATCACCGCCAAGGCCGCGGCCGTGACGTCCTGCTCGCGCGCGATGATCATGGGATGCTCCCTCACCTTGCGTCATGGCCGGGCTTGTCCCGGCCATCCACGACCTTCTTCTCGCGGCACCAAGAACGTGGATGCCCGGGCCTTCGCCTCGCCGAAGAGGCTTCGGCCTCGCAGGCGGGACAAGCCCGGGCATGACGAGTCTGGGGCACCCGGCTCCGGGATGACGGAACGCCACGCGTCCCGTCAGTTCAGCTTCTCGATCGCGACCGCAACGCCCTGGCCGACGCCGACGCACATGGTGGCGAGCGCGAGCTTGCCGCCGCGCTTCTCCATGCCGTGTACCGCGGTGAGCGCGAGCCGCGCGCCGCTCATGCCGAGGGGATGACCGAGCGCAATCGCACCGCCATGCGGATTGACGAAATCGGCATCGTCGGCAACGCCGAGCTGGCGCATGCAGGCGATACCCTGCGAGGCAAAGGCTTCGTTGAGCTCGATCAGGTCGAAATCGCTGATTTTCTTGCCGAGGCGCTCCATCAGCTTGCGGGTGGCCGGCACCGGGCCGATGCCCATGATGCGCGGCGGCACGCCGGCCGAGGCGAGGCCGAGGATGCGCGCGCGCGGCGTCAGGCCGTGCTTCTTAACCGCAGCCTCGGACGCCAGGATCATCGCGGCGGCGCCGTCATTGACGCCGGAGGCGTTGCCCGCGGTCACCGTGCCGGGATTGCGCACGATCGGCCTGAGCTTCGTCAGGGCTTCCAGCGTGGTCTCGGGACGCGGATGCTCATCCTTGTCGACGGTGACAGGGCCGGCCTTGCCGCCGGGAATGGTGATTGGGGTGATTTCTTCGGCGAAATAGCCGGCCGCAATCGCGGCGCCCGCGCGCTGCTGCGAGCGGATCGCGAAGGCGTCCTGATCGGCGCGCGAGACCTGGAATTCCTCGGCGACGTTCTCGCCGGTCTCGGGCATCGCGTCGACGCCATACTGCGCCTTCAGCAGCGGATTGATGAAGCGCCAGCCGATCGTGGTGTCGAAGATCTCAGCCGAGCGCGAGAACGCTTCCTGCGCCTTGCCCATCACGAAGGGCGCGCGCGTCATGGATTCGACGCCGCCGGCAATCGCAAGCTCGATCTCGCCGGAGCGGATGGCGCGGCCGGCGGCACCGACCGCATCGAGACCGGAGGCACAGAGCCGGTTCAGGGTCTGGCCTGGAACGGAATCCGGCAGGCCCGCAAGCAGGAGCGCCATGCGTGCCACGTTGCGGTTGTCCTCGCCGGCCTGGTTGGCACAGCCGAAGAAGACCTCGTCAACCTGTGCCCAATCGAGATTGGGGTGCTTGGCCATCAGCGCCTTGATCGGGGCCGCCGCCAGGTCGTCGGCACGCACCTTGGCGAGCGACCCGCCAAAACGGCCGATCGGGGTCCGCACGGCATCGCAGATAAAGACGTCACGCATGGTTGTTCTCCCTGAATGCCGCGATCCGGCCTAAATTCTTCAATGTCGACGGAGTTTTAGGAGGGCGCCCGCGGCAGGTCAATTGACCGATACGCGCGTGTTCCGAGGGGTGTGCACGCGAGTTGCGCATGCCGCGGTGCGGACAACGTGGAAAACCTCCCCTCTCCGGCCAAAGCGATAGGAGCGCGGGGCGAAATTTTGTAGGTTGCGCCGCCCATGACAATGCAACAACCGATCCCTGCACCGCCTCCCGACGATACGCCCGCGCCGCAGGCGGAAGCTGCCGCGCGCGTCACGCCGATGATGGAACAGTACCTTGAAATCAAGGCGGCACATCAGGGCCTTCTGCTGTTCTACCGGATGGGCGACTTTTACGAGCTGTTCTTTGAGGACGCCGAGATCGCCTCCAGGACACTCGGCATCGTCCTGACCAAGCGCGGCAAGCATCAAGGCGCCGATATCCCGATGTGCGGCGTGCCAGTCGAGCGCTCCGAGGACTATTTGCACCGGCTGATCACCGCCGGGCACCGGGTCGCGGTGTGCGAGCAGACCGAGGATCCCGCGGCGGCGAAAGCACGCGGCAACAAGAGCGTCGTGCGCCGCGGCGTGGTGCGCCTGGTCACGCCGGGCACGCTGACCGAGGACACGCTGCTCGACGCGCGCGCCAACAATTACCTGCTGGCGCTCGCGCGCGCGCGCTCATCGGCGGGCGGTGACCGCTTTGGCCTCGCCTGGATCGACATCTCGACCGCCGAATTCACGGTGACGGAATGTTCGGGCGGCGAACTCGCCGCCACGCTGGCGCGGATCAATCCGAACGAGGTGATCGTCACCGACGCGCTCTATAACGACAGCGAGCTCGGACAGACCCTGCGCGAGCTGCCGGCGGTGACGCCGCTGACCCGCGACGTCTTCGACGGCGCCACTGCCGAGAAGCGGCTGTGCGACTATTTTGCCGTCGCGACCATGGACGGACTGTCCCAGCTCACGCGGCTGGAAGCCACTGCCGCCGCCGCCGCCGTCACCTATGTTGACCGCACCCAGGTCGGCAAGCATCCGCCGCTGTCGCCGCCCGCGCGCGAAGCCTCGGGCGCGACCATGGCGATCGATCCCGCCACCCGCGCCAATCTCGAACTGACGCGGACACTCGCCGGCGAACGCCGCGGCTCGCTGCTCGACGCGATCGACTGCGCGGTGACCTCGGCCGGCTCGCGCCTGCTGGCGCAGCGGCTTGCCGCGCCGCTGACCGATGCGGCGGCGATTGCGCGGCGGCTCGATGCCGTCGGCAGCTTCGTTGCCGACTCGGCCGCGCGCGAGGACATCCGCAGCATCCTGCGCGGCGCCCCGGACATGTCGCGGGCGCTGGCCCGTATATCCGTCGGCCGCGGCGGTCCGCGTGACCTCGCCGGCCTGCGCGATGGCATCATCGCCGCCGACCAGGTGCTAACGCGGCTTGACGAACTCGACCAGCCGCCGCAGGAGATCGCCGTGGTGATGGCGGCGCTGCAAAAGCCATCGCGCGAGCTCGCGGCGGAATTCGCCAGGGCGCTCGACGATCAACTGCCGCTGATCAAGCGCGACGGCGGGTTCGTTCGCCAGGGCTATGAGCCTGCGCTGGACGAAACGCGAAACCTGCGCGACGCCTCGCGCCTGGTGGTGGCCTCGATGCAGGCGCGCTACGCCGACAACACGGGTGTGAAGGGGCTCAAGATCCGGCACAACAACGTGCTCGGCTATTTCGTCGAGGTCACCGCGCAGCACGGCGACAAGCTGATGTCGGCGCCGCTGAACGCCACGTTCATCCACCGCCAGACGCTGGCCGGCCAGGTCCGCTTCACCACCTCCGAGCTCGGGGAGATCGAAGCCAAGATCGCCAATGCCGGCGACCGCGCACTCGGGCTCGAGCTCGAGATTTTCGAGCGGCTCTGCGCCAAGGCTTTGGCAATCAGCGAGGAGCTGCGCGCCGCCGCCCACGCCTTTGCGCTGCTCGATGTCGCGTCGTCGCTGGCCAAGCTGGCGCTCGACGAGAACTATGTGCGGCCCGAGGTGGACTCGTCTCTCGGCTTCGCGATCGAGGCGGGCCGCCATCCCGTGGTCGAGCAGGCCTTGAAGCGCAATGGCCAGCCGTTCATCGCCAATGCCTGCGATCTCTCGCCGGGCCCTGCGCAAAAATCCGGCCAGCTCTGGTTGCTGACCGGTCCGAACATGGCGGGTAAGTCGACCTTCCTGCGCCAGAACGCGCTGATTGCGTTGCTCGCCCAGATCGGAAGTTTCGTGCCGGCGACACGCGCGCGGATCGGCATCATCGACCGCCTGTTCTCGCGTGTCGGCGCCGCCGACGATCTCGCCCGCGGCCGTTCCACCTTCATGGTCGAGATGGTTGAGACCGCTGCCATCCTCAACCAGGCCGGCGAGCGCGCGCTCGTGATCCTTGATGAAATCGGCCGCGGCACCGCGACCTTCGACGGCCTCTCGATCGCCTGGGCCGCAATCGAGCACCTGCACGAGAGCAACCGCTGCCGCACGCTGTTCGCGACGCATTACCACGAGCTGACGGCGCTCTCCGCCAAGCTGCCGCGGATGTTCAACGCGACCGTGCGGGTGAAGGAATGGCAGGGCAATGTCGTGTTCCTGCACGAGGTGTTGCCGGGTTCGGCCGATCGCTCTTACGGCATCCAGGTCGCCAAGCTCGCGGGCCTGCCGCCGGCCGTGATCACGCGCGCCAAATCGGTACTGGCGAAGCTGGAAGCCCAGGACCGCGGCCAGACCGCGCGCGCGCTTGCTGACGATCTGCCGCTGTTCGCAGTGCCCTCGCGCGCCGCCGCAGAAGCCACACCGCCGAGCGAGGCCGAACTGCTGATGGACGCGGTGAAGGCGCTGCATCCGGACGAGATGTCGCCACGCGAAGCGCTCGATGCGCTGTATGCGTTGAAGGCCAAGCTGCCGAAGCAGTGACGGTGCCGCAGGGTGGGTTAGCCGAAGGCGTAACCCGCCACCTTTGTCAGCGCGCGAGAAGTGGGGGGACGCTTAGCTAACCCACCCTATGCTTCTGAACGCTACGCCCTCGCCGCGATCGCCGCCGCTTCCGCTGCGGCGCGCTGCATGCTGGTCGACATCTCGTTGGTCACCGTGCTCTGCTCTTCGATTGCCGCGGCCGTCGACGTCACATATTCGCTGACGTTGCTGATGGCCGTCTTGATCGAAGCCAGGGCAGTGACGACGTCTCCAGAGATGCCGTTGAGGCTACCGATCTCAGCGCCGATCTTGTCAGTGGCCTGCTTGGCTTGGTTGGCGAGGCTCTTGACCTCCGAGGCCACCACCGCAAAGCCCCGACCGGCTTCGCCGGCGCGGGCGGATTCGATGGTGGCGTTAAGTGCCAGGAGGTTGATCTGCCCGGTGATGTTGTTGATGAGCTCGACGATCCCGCTCATCGCCAGCGCCGCTTCAGTGAGGCGCTGGGCCTGGGCATCAGCGGACGCGACCTGCTCCACCGCGCTCATCGCCGTCTCGCGCGATTTGGTCATGGCCCCGGAAATCTCCCGCACCGAGGCGTTCAGCTCTTCCGATCCGGCGGCGACCGATTCCATCATGCCGCGGACGCGCTCGTTGCCCATGCGGACCAGCACCTGCTTCGTGACGTCGGTCGCATATTTCACGACCTTGAACGGCTTGCCGTTGAGATCCATGATCGGATTGTAGGAGGCCTGGATATAGACCTCCCTGCCGCCCTTGCCGATGCGCTTGTATTCGGCCGCCTGATACTGGCCGCGGTTGAGCGCCGCCCAGAACTCGCGATAGCCATTGCCATCGCGCTCCGAGGGCTCGACAAACATGCTGTGGTGCTTGCCCTTGATCTCAGCCAGCGAATAGCCGAGGGCGCCGAGGAAATTGGCGTTGGCGGTGATGATCGTGCCGTCCATGTTGAACTCGATCACCGCCTGCGCCTTCTCGATCGCCGAGATCTGGCCCGCAAGGTCGGCATTCTTCAGCTTCTCCGCCGTGACGTCGGTCGCGAACTTGGCGACGCCGAAGGGCTTGCCGTTCTCATCGAGTAGCGGATTGTAGGAGGCGAGAATCCAGACCTCGCGGCCGCCCTTGCCGATGCGCTTGAACTCGCCAGCCTGGTATTCGCCGCGGTTGAGCTTGGCCCAGAACTCGCGATAGGCCGCGCCGTCGCGCTCGGCCTGGGGCATGAAGAGGCTGTGATGCTTGCCCTGGATCTCGGCCAGCGAATAGCCAAGCGCGTTGCAGAAATTCTCGTTGGCCGTGACGATGGTGCCGTCGAGCTTGAACTCGATCACGGCCTGGGCGCGGCCGATAGCGGCGATCTTCGAAGAGGCCGTCATGCTCCGGATCTTCTTCTCGGTGATTTCGGTCGCAATCTTGGCGACCATCACCGTCTTGCCGTTGCCGTCGAGCACCGGATTGTAGGATGCTTCGATCCAGATCTCACGGCCGCCCTTCGCGATCCGCTTGAACTCGCTTGCCTGATACTCGCCGCGGTTCAATTCAGCCCAGAACGCCTTGTACTCGGCGCCGTCGCGCTGGTCGGCCGGCATGAACATGGCGTGCTTCTTTCCCTTGATTTCGTCGAGGGAATAGCCGAGGGCGTTCAAGAAATTTTGGTTGGCGGTCAGGATCGTGCCGTCCATGGCAAACTCGATCATGGCCTGCGAGCGGCCGATGGCTGCGAGCTGAGCATCCGCGTCGTTGCGGGACTTGCGACCAAACATCAGTGAATCTCCGAAATCATGAAATTGCGTGACGGGATCAGGGGACGTGACGGCGCGGCACACGCGCCGAATTCCAATCGAAACTTCCGCCGGTAAAACTCGCATTGCGAAGACCGAGGCGGGTATGCAGAATAATTCAGTACCCATAAGACTCGAATAAAGTGCTAACGAATTCTGCGAAAGGCGATGGCCGACAAAGCAGCCTAAAGCTGCACGACGGCGCGCCTTACACGCTGCTCGGTCGGCGCTGCGACTTGAAATGGCCTTGGTCCTTCAGGAGTTTGAAGGAATGCGTCTCGTGACCGGTCATGGCGAGTTTGCTACGGAAGTATCCGGCGACGCCGCGCCGCATGTCCGTAGTGTCACGGCGCTTGCCGCGCCCTGTGCAGCGTACGCCGCCCGATCCCCCACAGCGTAAGATTCCAAACAATGCAGGTGGCGAGTGCAAGCCCAAGACCGACGGCGGAGCCGAACCACGCCACCGCCACGTGCAACACCGCGATCGCCATTCCGAATCCGAGCAGCCCCCAGGCCGAATTGGCCAGCACCGCGGCGGTCGGCGGACCGCCGATTCGCGGATGCAGGATCACCATGATGCTGGAAAACACCACCGGATACAGCGCGATGATGCCGCTGATCCGGGGACCGACCCAGCCCGAGGTCGAGACGACGATTGCGACGAGGGTCGCGACCAGCGCGGCCCGCATCGGCACGTCATACCAGCGTCGCGTCACCAGCGGCATCTTTACATGGCGATAGCCCGCGAGCAGCGGAATGCAGATGCCGAATGCGATCAGATTGGCGGCGAGCCCGGCGGTGAGCGGCCAGTCAAACTGCTTGATGATCGAGGCGAACACGATCCAGACCGCGACCGCGCTTCCGCAACTCACCAGAAGGCTGCGCCGTTGCGCCAGCACCACATAGGTGAGACACATGAAGATCGTCGCGGCATTGACCGGCAAGCTCGACAGCGCGCCCTGCGCGATGAAGGCGGCATCGTGGTCGAGCGCAAGGAAGACGTAGGATGGCCCGGCCGAAACCGGCAAGGTCGCGACCAGCGCGCCGATCACCGGCCCTGAGCGCTCGGTGATGATCGACGCCGTCACGACGAACGCCGCCGCGACCATCATGCGCAGAACGAGGATGAGGATGAGGTGGAGCTCGGGGGACATTTTTTTCTTTTGTCGTCCCGGGCTTCGCCGAGACGACACGAATTGTTGGGCGAGCGGCCTTCGCTCGCTACATCCGCTGCATCGACACCGAGACCTTCGGGCCGTTCTTGATGGTCTGATAGACCACGCAGTAGCGCTCGGTGAGCTTGAGCAGCAGGTCGAGCTTGTCTTGCGGCGCATCAGTATCGACGTCGAAGCGCAGACGTATCTCGGCGAAGCCGACCGGCGTCTCCTTGTCGACGCCGAGCGTGCCGCGGAAATCGAGATCGCCCTCGGCGTAGACGTTGCCGGTCTTCAAGGGCACCTCGATCGCGGTCGCGACCGATTTCAGCGTGACGCCGGCGCAGGCGACCAGCGCCTCGAGCAGCATGTCGCCCGAGCAGAGCTCGAGGCCGGAGCCGCCAGTCGCGGGATGCAGGCCGGCCATCGCGATGGCGCGGCCGGTCTCGACCTTGCAGGCGATGCCCTCGCTGTCGGTCGAGCCCTTGGCCTTCAACGTGATCATCGCGGTCTTGGGGTCGGTCTTGTAGCGCTCCTTGATCGGGGCCTGCATCTGGCGCAGTGCTGCGGCGTCCATTTTGTCTCTCCCGGGAAAATCGTCTCTACGAAGTACCGGCTTGCGATGTACCGGCTCGGAGCGAAATTGTCACCACCACATGGCCTGACCGGGACCCTGGGTTGCGTCACGGTCGGGCACGCTGCGGTCGAGCGAACGGTCGAGTGACGTCAGCACACTTCGCTTGAAATTCTCGAACAGCGGCGAATTGCGGTCGCGTGGCCTGCCCAGGTTGATCTCGATCTGGTCGAACAGCCGGCCCGGCCGCGGCCGCATCACCAGCACGCGGTCAGCCAGCACCACGGCCTCGTCGACGTCATGGGTGACGAGGATGAGCGTCGGCCGCGTGTCGGCCCAGAGATCGAGCAGATGATCCTGGAGGTCCCTGCGGGTGAAAGCGTCGAGCGCCGAGAACGGCTCGTCGAGCAAGAGCACCTCGGGCTGCGGCACCAGCGCGCGGGCGATCGCGACGCGCTGTGCCTGCCCGCCCGAGAGCTCGCGCGGCCAGGCCTGCGCCTTCTCGGCGAGCCCGACACGCTCGAGCGCACGCGCCACCTTTTCACGCCGCTCGGTCGCGGGCCCATCGGCAAGACCAAAGCCGATATTGTCGGCGACGCTGAGCCAGGGCAGCAGCCGCGGCTCCTGGAAGATGATGCCGATCTTGGCATGCGGCGCGGCGATCGCCTCGTTGTCCAGCGTCACCGTGCCCGAGCTTGCGCGGTCGAGGCCCGCGATGGCGCGCAGCAGCGTGGACTTGCCACAGCCCGAGCCGCCAATGATGGCGACGATCTCGCCTTGCCTGATCTCGGCGGAGAAGCGCGCCAGCGCCTGCACGCCGTTGGGATAGGTCTTGCTGACCCGGTCGAGCGCCAGCATCGCCTTATGCTCCCGTTGTACGCCCAAAGGCGTCCTGCCAGCGCAGGAAGGGCGCAGCCGCGATCTCGATCAACCAATCCGTGAGCTTGCCGAGGATCGCGAAGATCACGATGGCGGCGAGGATCTGCGCGGGCTTGCCGAGCTGCTGGCCGTCGAGCAGGAGATAGCCGAGGCCTTCGGACGCGCCGATCAGCTCGGCCGCCACCACGAACATCCAGCCCAGACCAAGACCGACGCGCAAGGACACGACATAGGCCGGCAGCACCGCGGGCAGCAGGATACGGCGGATCATGGCAGGCCCGGAGAGACGGAATGTGCGACCGACCTCGACGATCTTGCGATCGACGATGAGGATCGCGCCCATCACGCCGAGATAGACCGGAAAGAACACGCCGACCGCGATCAGCGCGATCTTCGAGGTCTCGAAAATGCCGAGCCAGAGGATGAACAGCGGCACCCAGGCCAGCGACGGGATCGCGCGCAGCGCTTGCACGGTCGGGTCGAGCAGCCGCCGCGCCAGCGACCAATAGCCGGATATGGCGCCGAGCAAGGTGCCCGCGACCACCCCGAACGCGAAGCCGAGGCCGACACGCCACAGCGTTGCGGCGATGTGACGGAACAGTTCGCCGGAGCGCGCAAGATCAACGACGGTGGCGAACACGCGCGAGGGCGGCGGCACCAGCCGGCCGTTGGACCAGCCGGACCAGACCACGAGTTCCCAGCCAAGCGCGAGGGTCAGTGGCAACACTAATCCCAGCGTCGGCCCCGCATAGCGCGACAGCCGCGAGGGCGCGGCGCTCTCGGCCGGTTCCGTAGTCTGTTGCAGCACTGGCGCGTCAGAGATCATGGCCGGTAGGAAGCGCGTCTTGTGCGGGATTGCAAGGGCGCGCGGCATTCTCGGCGTCGTCCCGGACAATCGCAGCGAAGCGGAGCGCAGATCCGGGACCGATAACCACGGGAAGGCGTGGCTACGGGGACTTGGAGTTGCCCCTTTGGCGCCAAACCACTTCCTGTGGTTATGGGTCCCGGGCTCGCTTCGCGCCCCGGGACGACGACCGAGTTTGCCGCGCGCCTACCTTTAATTCGTCGGCAGCGGCACCTGATCGTCGATCAGCCCATCCAGCGTCGCCTTCACGTCGACCTTGGCGTCGACGACGCCGGCCTGTTGCAGGGCGAGGCCCGCGGCGAGGATCGATTCGCGCTGGGGCGCGCCGATGCGGCTGTGGGTCAGCTCGGTGCGCTCCTTGAGTTGCTTGTCGACGACAGGCTCCGGCAGCTTGGTCACGGCGATGAAGGTCTTCTTGAGCTCGTCGTAATTCGCGAGCGAATATTTGCGCGCCTCTTCGTACACCGCGAGCACGCGGCGGGCGGCGTCCGGATAGTCTTTCAAAAACTGCTCGCGCACATTGAGGATGCCCCAAGTGTTGGCGTCGGCCTTGCGATAGAACAGTTTCGCGCCGTCCTCGACCTCGGCCTGCGCCATCATCGGATCGAGCCCGGCCCACGCATCGACGTCGCCGCGGATCAGCGCGGTCTTGCCGTCGGCGTGCTGGAGCAGCACCGGCGTGATGTCCTTTTCGGTGAGACCTGCGCCAAGCAATGCGCGCACCAGGAAGATGTGCGGATCGGTGCCGCGCGTCACCGCGACCCGCTTGCCCTTGAGATCGGCGACATTAGCAATCTTGGAATCCTTTGATGTCACCAACGCCGTCCATTCGGGACGCGAATAGACGTAGATCGACTTGATCGGGTTGCCGTTGATACGCGCGACCAGCGCCGCCGAGCCCGCGGTCGAGCCGAAGTCGATCGAGCCCGCATTGAGGAATTCGAGCGCCTTGTTGGAGCCGGCCGACTGCACCCAGGTGACGGTGATGCCGTCCTTGGCGAACTCCTTTTCCAGGAGCCCCTTCTGCTTCAGGACCATCGACACCGGATTATAGGTCGCCCAGTCGATACGGATTTCCTTGAGCGGATCCGCCGCCCGCGCCGCGGGGGACATGGCAAGAGCGACCGCTCCCGCCAACAGTATGCGTCGCGTAATCCTGGTCATGCCAGACCTCCTCAAAACTTCATTGTTTTTCAATGAGTTAGATCTAGAAATCAACGAGAAAATCCATCCCTCGAAAGCGCGCCGGCTGAGAACAGCTTTGCCCAAAGCCGCACCTTTCCAGCATGGAACGACTATTGCGAGAGAATGGCGGGTGACAGCGCCGGCCGCCTCTTATATCCGGTGAGACATGGACAGCGTCGCGACTGAACACAAGGCCGAGGTGGACGATCGCTTCGACACCGCGCGGATCACCGCCGCGGTCGATGCGCTTGCCGAGAAGCACCAGGGACGCGAGGACGCGTTCCGCACGGCCATGGCGCAACTGCTCAAGGCCGAGCTGATTGCCTCGCGCGCTGCGGCACAGACGATCCTGCTGAAGGACCGTCATGGCCGGCGCTGCGCCGAGCGACTGTGCCACGTGCAGGACGAGATCATCCGCATCCTGTATTCGGCCGCGACCCGCCATCTCTACCGCTCGCCGATTCCGAGCGGTGCCGAGCGCATGGCAGTGGTGGCGACCGGCGGCTATGGCCGCGGCCTGATGGCCCCCGAGTCCGACATCGATCTGCTCTTCATCCTGCCCTACAAGCAGACCGCCTGGGGCGAGCAGGTCGCCGAGGCCATTCTCTATTGCCTCTGGGACATGGGGCTGAAGGTCGGTCACGCCACGCGCTCGGTCGACGAGTCGATCCGGCAGGCGCGCGGCGACATGACCATCCGCACCGCGATCCTGGAGACGCGCTTCCTTACCGGAGACCGGCCGCTCTATGACGAGCTGGTTGCCCGCTTCGACAAGGAGGTCGTGCAAGGCACCGCGTCCGAGTTCGTCACCGCGAAACTCGCCGAGCGTGAGGAGCGGCATCGCCGCGGCGGCCAATCGCGTTATCTGGTCGAACCCAACGTCAAGGACGGCAAGGGTGCGCTCCGCGACCTGCACACGCTGTTCTGGATCGCGAAGTACGTCTACCGCGTGAGCGACACCGACGAACTGGTCGACCGCGGCGTGTTCGACGCGCAGGAATACCGCACCTTCCGCCGCTGCGCCGACTTCCTCTGGTCGGTGCGCTGCAATCTTCACTTTTACTCCGGTCGCCCTGAAGAGCGCCTCTCCTTCGACCTCCAGCGCGAGATCGCGGTCCGGCTCGGCTACACCTCGCATCCCGGCATGCAGGACGTCGAACGCTTCATGAAGCACTACTTCCTGGTCGCCAAGGAAGTCGGCAACCTCACCGCCATCCTCTGCGCCAAGCTCGAGGACCAGCAGGCCAAGCCCGCGCCGGTGCTGAGCCGGATGATGGCGCGGCTGCGCCCCACCGCGGTGAAGCGGCGAGTGCCCGACAGCGACGACTTCATCGTCGACAACAACCGCATCAACGTCGCCGCGCCCGACGTGTTCAAGCATGATCCGGTCAATTTGATCCGCATCTTCCGCCTGGCGCAGAAGAACAATCTCGCCTTCCACCCGGACGCGATGCGCGACGTGACGCGTTCGCTCGGCCTGATCAACGCGCAGATGCGCGAGAATCCCGAAGCCAACCGGCTGTTGATGGAGATCCTGACATCCGACAACGCGGAAATCGTGCTGCGGCGGATGAACGAGACCGGCGTGCTCGGCCATTTCATCCGTGCCTTCGGCAAGATCGTCTCGATGATGCAGTTCAACATGTATCATCACTACACCGTCGACGAGCATTTGATCCGCTGCGTCGGGTTCCTCCAGGACATCGAACGCGGCGGCATCGAGGAATTCGCGGTGGCGAGCGACCTGATGCGCAAGATCCGGCCGGAGCATCGCTCCGTGATCTACATTGCGACGCTGCTGCACGACGTCGCCAAGGGCCGGCCCGAGGATCACTCGATCGCCGGCGCCAAGGTGGCGCGACGGCTCTGCCCGCGGCTCGGCTTCAGTCCGGCCGACACCGAGCTCGTGGCCTGGCTGATCGAGGAGCATCTGACGATGTCCACGGTCGCACAGTCGCGCGATCTCTCCGACCGCAAGACCATCGAGAATTTCGCCGCCGTGGTGCAGTCGGTCGAGCAGATGAAGCTCTTGACGATCCTGACCACCGCCGACATCCGCGGCGTCGGCCCAGGCGTGTGGAACGGCTGGAAGGCGCAGCTCTTGCGCTCGCTGTACTACGAGACCGAACCGGTGCTGACGGGTGGCTTCTCGGAGGTAGACCGCGGCAAGCGGCTCACGGCCGCGTATGCCGAATTCCGTAACGCCTTCGCGGAATGGCCGGCGGAAGAGCTCGACGCCTATATCGCCCGGCACTATCCGGCCTATTGGCTCAAGGTCGAGCTGCCGCGCAAGATCCGCCACGCGCGCTTCGTCCGTGCCAGCGAGCAGGCGGGCCACAAGCTCGCGATCAATGTCGGCTTCGACGAGGTGCGTGGCGTCACCGAGCTGACCATCTTCGCCGCCGACCATCCCTGGCTGCTGTCGATCATCGCAGGCGCCTGTGCCTCGGCCGGTGCCAACATCGTCGATGCCCAGATCTACACCACGACCGACGGTCGCGCGCTCGACACCATCTCGATTTCCAGGGAATACGACCGCGACGAGGACGAGGGACGGCGCGCCACACGCATCGGCGAGATGATCGAGGACGTGCTGGAAGGCAAGCTGCGTCTGCCCGAAGTGGTGGCCCGGCGCACCGTGCGCGGCAAGGCGCGGCCGTTCGTGATCGAGCCGGAAGTGACCATCAACAACCAATGGTCCGACCGCTACACAGTGATCGAAATGTCCGGCCTCGACCGCCCCGGGCTGCTCTACGAGCTGACCACCGCGATCTCGAAGCTCAACCTCAACATCGCCTCGGCCCATGTCGCGACCTTCGGCGAGCGCGCGCGCGACGTGTTCTACGTCACCGATCTCCTGGGCGCACAGATCAGCGCGCCGACACGTCAGGCCGCGATCAAGAGCGCGCTGACCCACGTGATGGCCGGCGACAAGGCGGTTCAGCCAGCGGCCTGACTTCTCTCGTCATTCCCCGCTGAATCATCGCGCCGACTTTTGTTCGGAGAATCGCAGCGCGTTCACCAGCGCAGACAGCGTCGCCGGTTGATGCCGACGACTGGGATAATACATGAAGAAGCCCGGAATTGGCGGAGTCCAATCCTCCAGCACCCGGACAAGGCGGCGCTTCGCAACATATTCGGCGACCTGCTCTTCATAAGCGAGTCCCACACCAACCCCGGCGAGCGCCGCCTGGATCACCAGGTGGGTATCGTCAATGATGAGTGGGCCGTTCACGTTGATCGTGACCGACTTTCGTCCCTGCTGAAACTCCCACCGATATGGTCCACCCGCAAGACGCAGCGTAATGCACCGATGATCGTTCAGATCCTTTGGTTTCTTGGGGATGCTTCGTGAAGCGAAATAGCTTGGCGAGCCCACTACCGCCAATCGCAGTTCGGGCGTGAGGCGAACCGCGATCATATCCTTTTGAATGTACTCGCCAAGCTGGATACCGGCATCGAACTCGCCTGCAACAAGGTCCACGGGGCCAGTGACGGTAACAACGTCCAGAACGATGTCCGGGTAGGACTCAGCGAAAGCTCTCAACCGCGGCAACAACACCATCACGGCAGCTGATCGTGACATTACGATTCGGAGACGACCTTCGGGTCGCTGCCGAACACTTCGGGCCTTGTCGAGGGCGTGACGAATTTGCTCAAGCGCCGGAGACAAGTCTTCCAAAAGAGCTGCCCCCGCAGCGGTTGGCGCAACGCTCTTGGTTGTTCGAGCGAGCAGCTGCAGCTCAAGCCGTTGCTCAAGCCTCCGGATTGTGTGACTCAAGGCAGACTGAGACACACCCAGCCTTATCGCAGCGCGCGTAAAGCTTCGTTCACTGGCCACGATTGCGAACGTCGCGAGCTCGTTCAATTCGTTTGTCATCGTCTATGAATATCGATCATAAGCCCATGCCGCGCAAGTCGGCTGGCTTCATAAACAACTATGCCGTAGGCTCCCACCCGCAATTCGACGACCTACGGTGCTTTTCTGCACGGGCGCCAGGCTGACGCTCGGCACGGCTGGCCGGGCCGGGCCGCATGAATGCCCGGTGTAACGGCTTTGAGGATGACAATGAATACGGACGTTCCCGCCTTGCACTCCCTTGCGCAAACCTATTTCGATGCTGCCTATGAAATGGATGCCGAGAAATTTGCATCCATATTTCACCCCTTGAGTTCCGTGACGAAGGTCGCCGAGGACGGCAACGTGGGCGTGACGCCGATTGCGACCTGGCTGGCAGCGGTCCGCGACATGAAAGCTCCAAAGCAACAGGGCTTCGAGCGAGACGATCAGATCCTGTCGACGGATGTTGAAGGAGAGCTCGCGCTTTTGAAGGTGAAATTGCGCATCCCGCCGCGTTACTTCACAGACCTGTTGTCGTGCTTGAAGGTGAACGGGACTTGGAAGATCGTGCAGAAAGTAATGACGTCGAACGTCTGATGGATTCGGTCACGGCGGGGGAGAGCGGCCGAAGGCTCGCTCGACGGCCCATCGCCGGCCGCCGCCAATCGCTCAACCGTTGTCAAACAGGCGCTTAGACCGCCACGCCTTCATGCCGCAGCAGCCAGCGCTTGCGCTCGAGGCCGCCGCCATACTTCACCAGAGAACCATCGGCGCCGATCAGGCGGTGGCACGGCAGCACCACGCTGATCGGATTGGAGCCGTTGGCATGGCCGACGGCGCGAATGGCTTTGGGCGTGTCGATCCTTGCGGCGAGCGCGCCGTAACTCATTGTGGTGCCGGCAGGGATTTGCGCCAATGCATTCCAGACCTTCTGCTGGAACGGCGTGCCGGCGATGCGCCAGGCGATGTCTGAGAGCTGGCCGAGATCGCCGTCGAAATAGTCCGACAGCGCAGTCCGCATGGCCGCGGGCGCGGGCTGGTCACTCAGGTCCACCAGACCGTAATGCAGGCGCAAGAGCTCGCGCATGCGGTGCTCGTAATCCTCCCAGTCGAGCGCGCGCAAGGCGCCCTCAGCGTCGGTGATCAGCAGCGCCATCCCGATCGGCGTCGCCAGCCGATCGAGGCCGAAGCTTACAGGCGGTTTGGTCGGTCGCGCGGGCATTGCGGCACCATTGCATCGAAACACGCCATCGCACTTGCCACGCCAGCCGTGCTAGCGTCCACCCGAAAGCTGACGCTGGGGGAGCTCAACTTGATCTGGATCGCGAATATCCTGGTGGCGCTGGTCGCCGCACTGCACGCTTACTTCCTGATCCTGGAGATGTTGCTCTGGGACAAGCCGCAGGGCTTGAAGGTTTTCCGCAACACGCCGGAGAAGGCAGCGATCACCAAGGTGCTGGCCGCGAACCAGGGACTCTATAACGGTTTCCTGGCCGCCGGCCTGGTCTGGGGGCTGGTGCACGGCAATCCGGCCTTCGCGTTCCAGATCAAGGCGTTCTTCCTGCTCTGCGTGATCGTGGCGGGCGCTTCTGGCGCGGCGACCGTCAGCACGCGGATCCTGATCGTGCAGGCGCTGCCGGCGGCGCTCGCGCTGTTGGCCTTGTTCCTGACCTGAGATGCCATAGCGCGGCACCGCGATCCTTGCGCGGCGCCTGCCGTTCCTCCACAATCTCCGACAGCGATGGCGACCGTTGGCAATCAACGGGACAAGACCGTCGGTCGGAAATTCCGTCAGGAGGAACAAGCCCACATGAGCAATCGCAGAGCCTTCATCACCGCCACGGCGGCGCTCGCCTTCGCGTTCTCCGCCAACCAAGCTCTCGCCCAGAAGAAATACGACACCGGCGCGAGCGACACCGAGATCAAGATCGGCCAGACCGTGCCGTTCTCCGGACCCTATTCCGTCTACGCCAATATCGGCAAGACCCAGGCCGCCTACTTCAAGATGATCAACGATCAGGGCGGCATCAACGGCCGCAAGATCAATCTGATCCAGTATGACGACGCCTATTCGCCGCCGAAGACGGTCGAGCAGGTGCGCAAGCTCGTCGAAGGCGACGAGGTGCTGTTCACCTTCCAGATCATCGGCACGGCCGCGAACGCTGCCGTGCAAAAATATCTCAACGGCAAGAAGATCCCGCAACTGCTGGCCTCGACCGGCGCCGCGCGCTTCAACGATCCGCAGAACTATCCCTGGACCATCGCCTATAATCCCAACTACGTGTCCGAGGGACGCATCTACGCCAAGTACATCCTCAAGGAGCATCCGAACGCCAAGATCGGCGTGCTCTACCAGAACGACGACATGGGCCGCGACTATCTCGCCGGCCTCAAGAGCGGTCTCGGCGACAAGGCCGCCAGCATGATCGTCGGCGAGGTGTCCTACGAGGTCACCGATCCGACGGTGGACTCGCAGGTGGTCAAACTGAAGTCGTTGGGCGCCGATCTTTTCTATGATGCCTCGACACCCAAATTCGCGGCGCAGGCGATCAAGAAGGTCGCCGAGCTCGGCTGGACGCCGGTGCACATTCTCGACATCAACGCGAGCCCGATCTCGGCGACGTTGAAGCCGGCCGGTCTCGACATCTCCAAGGGCATCATCTCCACCCAATATGGCAAGGAGCCCGGCGATCCGCAGTGGAAGGACGATCCGGGCGTGAAAGCGTTCTTTGCCTTCATGGACAAGTATTTCCCCGAAGGCGACAAGCTCAATACCGTCAACACCTATGCTTATTCAGTCGCCGAATTGCTGACGCAGGTGCTGAAACAGTGCGGCGACGACCTGTCGCGTGAGAACGTGATGAAGCAGGTCGCTAACATCAAGGACTTCACCCCGAGCTTCGCGCTACCCGGCATCAAGATCAACACCGGGCCGAACGACTACCGCGTCAACAAGCAGATGCAGATGATGAAGTTCAACGGCGAACGCTGGGAGCTGTTCGGCCCGATCATGGAGGATGCGGGTCCAGCGGGTTAGCCTCTCGGATATCTCATAGGGCGGGTTACGCCCGGCGGACTGCACTTCGCGCATCCGCCGGCGCTGGCCCACCTTACAAACCTGCTGCGCAGCCGCGCATGCTACGAACTGCGGGCGCACGCCCAGCTTGCGTTGCAACAACGCCTCATCCACTATCGCCGTCAGCGGTGACATCAGGTGCGCACAGGCGCACCTGATTGATCACCGGCAACAAACATTGAGGAAATGCGAATGAGGAATGGAATGCTGCATCTGGCCACGGCAACGGCGCTGACCCTGGCGCTATCGGTCTCGGCGGCCAATGCCCAGAAGAAATATGATCCGGGGGCCAGCGATACCGAGATCAAAGTCGGCCAGACCGTGCCGTTCTCGGGACCGGCATCGGCCTACGCGTCGATCGGCAAGACCCAGGCCGCCTATTTCAAGATGATCAACGACCAGGGCGGCATCAACGGCCGCAAGATCAATCTGATCCAGTATGACGACGCTTACTCGCCGCCAAAAGCAGTGGAGCAGGTGCGCAAGCTGGTCGAGAGCGACGAGGTGCTCTTGACCTTCCAGATCATCGGCACGCCATCGAATGCGGCCGTGCAAAAATATCTCAACTCCAAGAAAGTGCCGCAGCTGTTCGCGGCCACCGGCGCCTCGAAGTTCACGGACCCGAAGAACTTTCCGTGGACGATGGGCTACAACCCTAACTATTTCGTCGAGGGCCGCATCTACGGCCAGTACATCCTGAAGGAATATCCAAACGCCAAAGTCGGCGTGCTCTATCAGAACGATGATCTCGGCAAGGACTATCTGAACGGCATCAAGGCCGGGCTCGGCGACAAGGCCGCCAAGATGATCGTCAACGAGTCCTCCTACGAAGTCTCGGACCCGACCGTCGATTCGCAGATCCTCAAGATCAAGGATGCCGGCGCCGATCTGTTCTTCAGCGCCAGCACGCCGAAGCAAGCGGCGCAGGCGATCAAGAAGATCGGCGAGATCGGCTGGAAGCCGGTGCAGATCGTCGACATCAACGCCACCTCGGTCGGCGCGGTGATGAAGCCTGCCGGTCTCGACGCCGCCAAGGGCGTGATCAGCGTCAATTACGGCAAGGATCCGCTCGATCCGACCTGGAAGGACGATGCCGGCCTGAAGAAGTATTTCGACTTCATGGCGAAGTACTATCCGGACGGCGACAAGGATTCGAACTTCAATACCTACGGCTACGGTACCGCCCAGCTTTTGGCCCACGTGCTGCAGCAGTGCGGCGACAACCTGACGCGCGAAAACGTCATGAAGCAGGCGGCTTCGCTGAAGGACGTGACCAGCGATATCGCCCTGCCCGGCATCAAGGCCAACACCTCGGCGACCGACTACCGCGTCAACAAGCAGCTTCAGATGATGAAGTTCAACGGCGAACGCTGGGAGCTGTTCGGCCCGCTCCTGGAAGATGCGGGTCCGGCGGGTTAGTTCTCTCGGAGCAAGCAGGTGAGGCGTGGATGGCCGAGTCAAGCCCGGCCATCCACCTTGAGGAGGGAGTTCCGCCGACGCCGCTCAGGCCGGCACCTCGCCAAAGTTCTTGCCCACCGGCAGCACTGCGTGCCGAATGAGCCGTGAATCCTCCACGGCGGCCTGCCTGTGCTTAACCGCTTCGCGATAGACGGGATCGCGGATCATCTCGACGAACGCGGCGACGCTTGGGTATTCGGCGATGAAGCAATGGTCCCAGCGCTCAGTCTCGGGGCCGATCAGCATCAACTCGAATTTGCCTTGCCAGACGATGCGGCCGCCGAGGCGTTCGAACACCGGGCCGCTCTCGCGGCCATAGGCCGCATAGGCTTCCGCGCCGCTCGCCTTGCGGCCATCTGGATAGGCTGCCTCCTTGCGTAAGCGCACCAGGTTGAGCATGTGGATCGGGCCGGGACGGTCGTTGTCCCGGAACTGCGCGAAAATCTCCTTGGTTGGATCGATGTGGCCCATCTGGGTTTCCTTTTCTTTTATGCCGGCGATCCTAGCTCTGCCGACCTCCCAGCGGAACTGCGGCCAGCGAATGCCGCACCTCCTAATCGCGCGTTAAGCTCTGGGTAACCGGGCCTTAAACAGCGACCGCTAGCGTGCGGCGGGGCGGGCTGACCGGGCGTTTGCGTATGGGGTTGGGAAAGAAAAAGGGTGGGCGGAAGGAGCCGTTGTTCGGCTTGCCTGCGGCACTCGCCGATCTGCGCCTGACCGCGGCCGACCGCATTCCTGGCGGCGATGAGAAGCCGAAGAAATCAACGAAATCATCTGCCAAGCGCAAGAGCGAGGATGCCGGCGACGAGCCGCCGCGCGAGCGCAAGGCGCCAGCCGGCCGCGGCAGTGCCAAGCGCCGATCCAAGTCACGCATCGGCGCGAGCCTCGGCCGCCTGGTCTATTGGGGCGCGGTGCTGGGCCTGTGGGGCGCGATCGCCGTGATCGGCGTCGTGATCTATGTCGGCGCTCATCTGCCGCCGATCCAGTCGCTGGAAATCCCCAAGCGGCCGCCGACGATCCAGATCGTCGGCATGGACGGCAGCATGCTGGCGCAGCGCGGCGAGATGGCCGGCGCCAACGTCTCGCTGAAGGATCTGCCGCAATATCTACCCAAGGCGTTCATCGCCATCGAGGATCGCCGCTTCTATTCGCATTTCGGCATCGATCCCGTAGGCATCTTGCGTGCGCTCGTCACCAACGTGCTCCATCGCGGCGTGTCGCAGGGCGGCTCGACGCTGACGCAGCAATTGGCGAAAAACCTGTTCCTGACCCAGGAACGCACCATGGCGCGCAAGCTGCAGGAAGCGGAGCTCGCGATCTGGCTGGAGCGCAAGCATTCCAAGAACGAGATCTTGGAGCTCTATCTCAACCGCGTCTATTTCGGCTCCGGCGCCTACGGCGTCGAGGCCGCCGCGCAGCGCTATTTCGGCAAATCGGCCAAGAACGTCACCGTCGCGGAAGCGGCGATGCTGGCCGGTCTCGTCAAATCGCCCTCGCGGCTCGCGCCGAACCGCAACCCCGAGGGCGCAGAAGCGCGCGCGAAAATCGTGCTCACGGCGATGGCGGATGCCAAATTCATCACCGAAGCGCAGGCGCAGGCCTCGATCGGCCAGCCCTCCTACAATGTGAAGCCGGTCGGCGCCGGCACGGTCAATTACGTCGCCGACTGGATCGGCGAGGTGCTGGACGATCTGGTCGGCCAGATCGACGAGAGCATCAAGGTCGAGACCACGATCGATCCGAAGCTCCAGAGCGTGGCGGAAGCCGCCATCATCGACGAGCTCGCGGCCAAGAGCGTGAAATTCAATGTCAGCCAGGGCGCACTGGTGGCGATGACGCCCGACGGCGCGGTTCGCGCCATGGTGGGCGGGCGGAACTATTCCGAGAGCCAGTACAACCGCGCGGTCACCGCCAGGCGCCAGCCGGGCTCCTCGTTCAAGCCGTTCGTGTACCTGACCGCGCTCGAGCAGGGGCTGACGCCCGACACGGTCCGCCAGGACGCGCCGATCGAGGTCAAGGGCTGGAGGCCTGAGAACTACACCCACGAATATTTCGGCGCGGTGACGCTGACCCAGGCGCTCGCGATGTCGCTCAACACGGTCGCCATTCGCCTCGGCCTCGAGGTCGGGCCGAAGAACGTGGTGCGCACCGCGCACCGGCTCGGCATCTCCTCGAAACTCGAGCCCAACGCCTCGATCGCGCTCGGCACCTCCGAAGTCTCGATGGTCGAGCTGGTCGGCGCCTATGCACCCTTCGCCAATGGCGGCTTCACGGCGACGCCGCATGTCGTCACGCGGATCAGGACGCTCAGTGGCAAGCTGCTCTACATGCGCCAGGCGGACGAGCACAACCAGGTGGTCGACCCGCGCTATGTCGGCATGATGAACGCGATGATGCGGGAAACGCTGATCAGCGGCACCGCCAAGAAGGCGGAGATCCCGGGCTGGCCAGCGGCCGGCAAGACCGGCACCAGCCAGGACTACCGCGACGCCTGGTTCATCGGCTACACCGCCAACCTCGTCACCGGCGTGTGGCTCGGCAATGACGACAACTCGCCGACCAAGAAGGCCACCGGCGGCGGCTTGCCGGTCGAAGTCTGGTCGCGCTTCATGCGCACAGCGCACGAGGGCGTGCCGGTAGCAGCCTTGCCGAGCTCTCCAGGTGGCTGGGGCCTGTCGAACCTGGCGCAGGCGACGTCGCAGGTGTCGCCGCCAACAGCGGCAGCGCCCGGACCCGCACCGGCCAGCAACGGCGGCTATCGCCCACCCCCCACGCGCGCCAATGCGCGACCGGAGGCAGCCGCAGGACTCGATGGCTGGCTGATGGACCGGCTGTTCGGCGGGAATCGCTAGCGCCGACCTGAGGTCCGGGTGACCTCAAAACAAAAACAAGCGAAAACAACCCCATGCACAGTAGCCGAGGATAACGAAATCAACGGCTTGCGTGAGTCGCAAGACGGCTGATTCTGACAGCAAAGCCATTTGACACCTCGGGCAAAACAGAACCGTTCCGCCATCATCCCGAACGCGGCCGCTATCTCGGCTCTCCCGGTTCGCCACCGGTGTCGTCTTCGGCAAGTCCTGCCTACCATGGCAAAATCGGCCGATCCCCGCAGCTCCCGGAACGCAAAAACACCAGTCTCTTCAAGCTCCGGTCGGCGGCCCGGGATTTGCTCTCACAGGTTGAGCAAGTATCGGAGAGCGTTCCATGATGTCGGGTGTATCCAGCGCGGCGTTGCCTCATCTGCGACCCGCATCAACGTCCGCTTCGAATAGGACATCGAGTCTTCAGCCGGCGGGACCGGATGCGACTGATGCTGCGACCGACGGCTTTCGGATTGACGTCTCGCAGGTCAAGCCCCTGACAGGCGCTAAGTCGATATCGGCGGCGGACAATCCTCACCTGCGCGACCTCATGGCAACGAACTGGCTGATGACCCATGACACGAGCGCAACTCAGTCGGTCGTCTCGGACGATGCCACTGAGAACACCTATGCTCAGGTGAAGGTCGACGGCAAGGTGGTCGCCACCCTGTACAATGGCGGGTCCTCAACGATGACCAACGAGGCGGCTGGAAAGATCGGCAAGCTGGAGGATCCACCCGATCTGAGTGGACCAGATCTGGCGCAGTGGCGGGCCGACAGATACGCCGAGCGGCTCGGTGGCACCGTTGAAAAAGCTTCCACCGCGATCACGCAATCGCAATGGACCCCGCGTGAAAGCAGCTCCGCAACCTATAGCCGCGATCAACTCGACGCAGCCTTCCAGGCGATGCTGGCCGAGGGCCAGAAGGCCGGCGTGCAATTGCAGTCATCCTATCTCGCCTCGCGCACGCAGCCGGGGACAAGCGCGGATGTCAGCGCCTGAGCAGAGGGATGAATTGAGTACGCGCGGACGTCGCTGCATTCTCAACTGTCATTCCCGCGAACGCGGGAATCCAGTACGCCGCGGCCTCTCGGTTCAATAACAACCGCCTCGGAACACTGGATCGCCCGGTCGAGCCGGGCGATGACAGCGTCAGATGGAGGTTGGCAGCGAGGGCCTAATCCTCGACCCCGTAGCGGTGCAGGTCGTTGCCGTACGTATCGAGCCACTTCTTGGCGCGCTCCATCGACGGGCAGACCTTGCCGCAGACGCGCCAGAACCGCGCCGAGTGGTTCATCTCAACGAGATGGGCGACCTCGTGGGCGGCGAGATAGTCGAGCACGTAGGGCGGCGCGAGGATCAGGCGCCAGGAGAACGACAGCGAGCCGGCCGAGGTGCAGGAGCCCCAACGACTGGATTGATCGCGGATCGAGAGCCGCTTGACCTTGACGCCGAGCTCGGCGGCATAGGATTCCGCCGCACGCTGAAGGTCGCGGCGAGCCTCGCGCTTGAGGAAGTCGCTGATGCGACGGTCCGCATGCTCGACGCCGCCGGCGACGCAGAGAATGCGCTCCCCGCTGTCGCGCACTTCCGTCCACACCGTACCGCGCGTGCCGGCGCGATGAACGATGCGATGGGCCGTGCCGCGAAGTGGTATCACTGTGCCAGGCTGGAACGGCGCGGCCTTCGGCAAACGGCCGAGACGTGCCGCGATCCACGCGCCGTGGCGCTGCGCGAAGTCTTTTGCTTCGGCGAGCGTGCCGCGCGGCGGCATGGTGAGGATGGCTTCGCGATCGCTCGGATGAATTCTGAGCGTGTAACGGCGCGCGCGGCGATGCCGGCGCAGTCGAATCGCAAAATATTGCGATCCATGGGTGATCAGGAGGGTCTTGGGCTCGTGGGGCCGCCGATAGAGGAGTGCGCGAGTGGCCATGTCTGTCAGTCCGGGGGGCAGGAGAGCGCCCGGATTCTGCCATAACCGCCGCCAGGGAAAGCGCTCGGCGCAAAAACAAATCATTTGCCCAATATACAGGGGTCTGGCGTCCGGGAGACCCTACAGACTGGGGTTGGAACCGGCTTTTTTCGCCCCCGTTCGGCGCATGTGGCACCCCCAAGGGGTGAGGTTGGACTCACTCCTACAAAGCTACCTAAATACCGCGAATCTAGCGGGAACTCGCCCCTGTCGGAGCCTCCGACAGGGCGTCGATTTTCAGCGGGAAAGCCGAAAAACGCGATTATTCGGCCGCGAGAGCCTGCAATGAGCTCGGATTCGCCGCCGAGACCATGAAGTCGTGGATGCGCGGCACGATTTCCGATTTGAAGCGCGAGCCATTGAACACGCCGTAATGTCCGACGCCCTTCTGGACGTAATGAACGCGGCGGTGATCGGGAATCGAGCTGCACAATGTGTGCGTTGCTTCGGTCTGACCGATGCCGGAGATGTCGTCGTTCTCGCCTTCGACGGTCATCAACGCGACGCGCGTGACCTTGGAGGGATCGACGCGTGTTCCACGATGGGTCATCTCGCCCTTCGGCAGCGAATGCTTCACGAACACGGTGTCCACGGTCTGCAGGTAATACTCGGCGGAGAGATCCATCACCGCGAGATATTCGTCGTAGAAGTCACGATGCTTGTCGACGAGGTCGCCGTCGCCCTTCACCAGGTTGGCGAATAGCTGCTTGTGGGCATCCATATGCCGGTCGAGATTCATGCTGATGAAGCCGTTGAGCTGCAAGAAGCCCGGATAGACGTCGCGCATCATACCCGGATGCGGGAACGGCACCTTGGTGATGACGTGGTTGCGGAACCAGTCGATGCCGCGCTCCTGGGCCAGGTTGTTCACCGCAGTCGGATTGCGCCGGGTGTCGATCGGGCCGCCCATCAGCGTCATCGAGGTCGGCACAAAGGGATCGCGTAGCGCTTCCATAATCGAAACGGCAGCGACGACGGGAACCGAGGGCTGGCACACCGCCAGCACATGCGTGTTGCCGCCGAGGACATGCAGCATCTCGATGACGTAGTCGATGTAGTCGTCAAGATCGAAGCGGCCGTCGCTGAGCGGCACCATGCGGGCATCGGCCCAATCGGTGATGTAGACCTCATGCGCCGGCAGGAAAGCCTCGACGGTACCGCGGAGGAGCGTCGCGTAATGGCCGGACATCGGAGCGACGATCAGCACGCGTGGATGCGGACTGCGCAGTGGACGGGCGAACTTGCGATCGAAGTAGAGCAGGCGGCAGAACGGCTTTTCCCAGACCGAGCGGACCTCGACGGGAACGCGGATGCCGTTGACCTCGGTGTCGTTGAGGCCCCATTCCGGCTTGCCGTAGCGGCGGGTGGTGCGTTCGAACAATTCGCAGGCCGCGGCAACCGACTTGCCAACCTCGGTGCGTGCCCAAGGGTTCAGCGGATTCTGAAACAGGAGCTTGGTCGCGTCCGTGATCGCACGCGCCGGATTGAGAGAGGCTTGCCCCATCTCGTACATCCAGTACATCGGCGTCGTCAGGACAGGACTGCCTTCGGCCACCAGGGGCGGCGCGCCGCCAAACTCACCAATCGGCATCGCTATATTCCTCTTCGCATCGCAGCATACTGCCGAATGCGTAATATTGCGTCAATGCATGGTTCCGTACATCTACGTGGCCGAGGTGCCCAAACCGGGCAGAATCCACGAGAAAGTGACGTTATTCGCCGCCTGACAGCAGCGAGCCCTGCATCCTGGCGCTGCGCAAAAGGGCAAGGAATGCCCCAAAAGATGCAAGCAACAGCACCGCGTTGATGGCCAACGCGCTCAGCATCAGATCGGTCCTGAAGGTGTTTTCGATCAGCAGCGCGCGCATCCCTTCGAACACGTAGGTCGGCGGCAGCGTCCAGGCGATGTATTGCAACCAGACCGGCAGCACGCTGACGGGATAGTAGACGCAGGCGAGCGGCATGATGCCGAACATCAAGGTCCAGACGATGCTCTCGGCGCCGAGGCCGTTTCGCAGCACCAGTCCGGAGACGAAAATGCCGACCGACCAGCTCGTGAAGATCAGATTGCAGAAGAACGCGATCAGCGGCACGCCGAGCGCATAAACATTGAAGTGAAACAGGAATAACGCGAGCAGCGTCATGGGGATGACGCCGATCGCGAGCCGGATCAGGCTCATGATCATCAGGGACAGCAGAAATTCGATCGGCTTCAACGGGCTCATCATGAGATTGCCGAGGTTGCGCGCCCACATCTCTTCCAGGAACGAGATCGAAAAGCCGAGCTGCCCGCGAAACAGGATGTCCCAGAGAATGACGGCGCCGATCAGGGTGCCGCCGGCACGCGCGAAGAAGTTGGCATTCTGCGCGATGTAAAGCTGCAGAAAGCCCCAGGTGATGACCTGCAGCGCCGGCCAGTAGAGCAGCTCGAGCAGCCGCGGCCAGGACGACAGCAACAGGTACCAATAGCGCAGGATCATCGCGCCAATGCGGTGGACGGAGATGCCGCGGTGGAGGGAGAGTTCGGTCATTGCGGCACCGCGTAGCCCGAATGAGCGAAGCGATATCCGGGACCTTGCTGGCGGCGTTCCCGGGTATCGCTTCGCTCACCCGGGCTACGGTCGCAACATACGGCCTGGCTCATCGTGCCACCTCCTGCGCGCCGTTCACCCTTCCGCGCGCGACGTCCAGAAACACCTCTTCCAGCGTGGTGCGGTTGTAGCGGGCCATGATGGCTTCGGGCGTATCGTCGTCCTCGATACGGCCGCGCTTCATGATGATGACGCGATCGCAGAGCCGCTCGACCTCGAGCATGTTGTGCGACGCCAAGAGGATGGTGGCGTTGTTCGCCATGCGATAACGCTCCAGATGCCCCCGGACCCAGTCGGCGGTGTCGGGATCGAGCGAGGCGGTCGGCTCGTCCAGCAACAGCAGCTCGGGCTGGTTGATCAGCGCCTTGGCGAGCGCAACGCGCGTCTTTTGTCCTGCGGAGAGCTTGCCGTTGGCGCGGTCGATGAACTCGGTGAGATCGAGATCGTCGGCGAGCTCAGCGATGCGATCGGAGAGGTTCTTCACCGCATAGAGCTTGCCGAACACCGTGAGGTTCTGACGCACCGTGAGCCGCATCGGCATGTCGACATAGGGGCTCTCGAAGTTCATCCGACCCAGCACGGACGCGCTGTCCTCCGGCATCCGATGCCCGAGCACCTGCACGCGGCCGGAGGTCGGCAGCACGAGGCCCATGATCGTCGCGATGGTCGTGGTCTTGCCGGCGCCGTTGCCGCCCAGCAGCCCGGTGATGCTGCCGCGCGGAAGCGAAAAGGAGATGTCGTCGACGGCGCGGGTCTGCTTGTAGACCTTGACCAGGTGATCGACCGCGATTGCCGCGGAGAGGCTGCGATCCGCGACAGTCGGCCAGCTTGAAGCCTTGTCATTCTCCGTCATGCTGGGCGTTCTTCTGCTATTGCAGCGGAGAGCGCAAGGCTTGTAATCCGGCGGTTCCGTGAGCCGCGCGCTTGTGATCGAGAAGGCACCGCCCCATTGGCCGAAATGACCGAACTTGCCGCTTCCGACTTTCGCCCCGCGCAGCGGCATATCCGCCTGGATACGATCCTGCGACTGCGCTGGCTCGCGGTGCTCGGCCAGCTCGCCGCGATCTTCATCGTGGCGCAGGGGCTGGAATTCAATGTCGAGATCGTTCCCTGCGTCAGCATCATCGCCCTGTCGGCGGCGCTCAATCTGGCGCTCCAGACCGTGTCCAATCCGCTGCAGCGGCTGGAGCCGATGCAGGCGGCCGGACTGCTCGCGCTCAACATCGTGGAGCTGGCGGGTCTCCTGTTCTTCACCGGCGGACTCCAGAACCCGTTCTCGTTCCTGTTCCTCGCGCCCGTGCTGATCTCCGCGACGGCGCTGCCGGCCCGCTTCACCTTCGGCCTCGGCGTGCTGGCTGTCGCCTGCGCCTCGGTCCTGTTCTTCTTCCATCTGCCGCTGCCCTGGGATTCTGATGATCCGCTGGTGCTGCCGCCGATCTATCTCGTCGGCGTCTGGCTCTCGATCGCGCTCGCGATCGGCGTCACCAGCCTCTACTCGTTCCAGGTCACCGAGGAGGCGCGCAAGCTCGCCGACGCGCTGGCCGCGACCGAGCTGGTGCTGACGCGCGAGCAGCATCTGACCCAGCTCGACGGCCTGGCCGCAGCCGCAGCGCACGAGCTCGGCACGCCCCTCGCGACGATCTTCCTGATCTCGCGCGAGCTGGAGAAGACGGTGAAGGAGCCGAACTTTGCCGCCGACCTGAAGACCCTGCGCGAGCAGACGCAGCGTTGCCGCGACATATTGAGCAAGATCACCCAGCTCTCCTCCACCGGCGCGCCGTTCGACCGCATGAAGCTGTCGGAGCTGATCGAGGAGGTGGTGGCGCCGCACCGCGATTTCGGCGTCGATATCAAGGTGCGCATCGCCGTCGCCATCGTGGCCGAACCGGTCGGCTCGCGCAATCCGGCGATCCTCTACGGCGTCGGCAATATCGTCGAGAACGCGGTCGATTTCGCCCGCACCACCGTCGAGGTGAATGCGTGGTGGAACAAGGACACAATCGAGCTCGTGATCTCCGACGATGGTCCCGGGATTCCGCCTGACATCCTGAACCGGATCGGCGAGCCCTATTTGTCGCGGCGGCGCAGCAAGGACGAAGGCGGCGGCCTCGGGCTCGGCGTGTTCATCGCGCGCACCTTGCTGGAGCGCACCGGCGCCAAGGTCTCGTTTACCAACCGGACCTTTCCGGACCATGGCGCAGTGGTCCAGATCACGTGGCCGCGAGACCGTTTTGAGGCTATCGAGACCTTCGAAGAAACAATAGGATAGGCCGCGACCTTGCGTCGCACAACGGGGCCGATCGACCATTGGCGCCCTTGGCACCGCCCGATTGCGCCGCCATATGTAGACGCGCTGGAGAGAGGACGAAACCTTGAACGCCATCGCCGAACTGAACGAACAGACCGACCGCTCGCTGCTGATCGTGGAGGACGACAAGCCGTTTCTGGAGCGGCTGTCGCGCGCCATGGAAACGCGCGGCTTTGCGGTGACGTCATGCGACACCGTCTCGGACGGTCTGGCGCAGATCGGCAAGGCGGCGCCGGCATTCGCCGTGGTCGATCTGCGGCTCGGTGATGGCAACGGTCTCGACGTGGTCTCGGCGCTGAAGAAGAAGCGCCCCGACGCCCGCGCGATCGTGCTGACCGGCTATGGCAACATCGCCACCGCCGTCACCGCGGTGAAGATGGGCGCGGTCGATTATCTCTCGAAACCCGCGGACGCCGACGACGTCGTCGCGGCGCTGCTGTCGACCGGCTCGGACAAGTCCGAGTTGCCGGCGAACCCGATGTCGGCCGACCGCGTGCGCTGGGAACACATCCAGCGCATTTACGAGATGTGCAACCGCAACGTCTCGGAGACGGCACGCAGGCTCAACATGCATCGGCGCACGTTGCAGCGGATTTTGGCCAAGCGCGCGCCGCGATAACGGTGCCGTAGGGTGGGCAAGGCGCAAAGCGCCGTGCCCACCATGTCTGCTTCAATCTTTGACCTGGATGGTGGGCACGCTCCGCTTTGCCCACCCTACGGCATCGCGCTCGCGGCGCCGCTATTCCCAAAACTCCGCATGCCCCTGCGGATCGACCAGCCGGTTGATCCGCAACGCCGCCGCCATGGCGAACCGCACCGTCATCTGCTTGCGCGTGGCCGCAGCGAGCTTGTGCTCGGGCGCCTCGCATTGCAGGTGCGCACCATAGGCATCCGCGATGATCAAGCCGGTATCTTGCGGAAAGATCTCGCAAGGCAGGTCCTGCGTGAAGGCGAAGAACAGCCGGTCGCAATGCGCCCGGTATTCGTGCCATTTCTGATCGGCGCGCAAATCCTCCACCGACGATTTGATCTCGACGATCCAGATCTCGCCCCGCTCGTTCAGCGCGACGAGATCGGCGCGTCGCCCCGAGGGCAGCGGTAATTCGCTGATGCAGGTGAAGCCGAGCGAGCGCAACAATCGCGCCGTGCCGCGCGCGATCGCCAGCGCCGTCTCGGATTGACGGCGGTCCGGCGGCGGCACGAGGGCAATTCGGGCGGTGTTGTCCATCGGGGGAGGATAGCCGATTCCTCCGTCGTCGTCCTGGCCTAGTGCGCAATTGCGCACGGGAGCCAGGACCATGACTCCAAGGGATCGTTGGTGCACGAGGGGATCACCACCAGTCCTCGTCAAATTTCGGCCTGTGGTATTGGTCCTGGATCTGCGCTTCGCTTGTCCAGGACGACGGCGGGGTACGGAACCGCTCTCGCTCTTAACACTTATCACGCAGCCGCCGCACCTCGGCGGAACCACCGAGGCTGCGCGCGCATGATCGACGATCTCTGGTACAAGAACGCCATCATCTATTGCCTGTCCGTCGGCACCTATATGGACGCCAACGGCGATGGCATCGGCGATTTCAAGGGCCTGTTGCGCCGGCTCGATTATCTGCACGGCCTCGGCATCACCACGATCTGGCTGATGCCGTTCCAGACCTCGCCCGGCCGCGACGACGGCTACGATGTCGCGGATTATTACAGCGTCGATGCCCGCTACGGCACGCTCGGCGATTTCGTCGAGTTCACTCATGGCTGCAAGCAACGCGGCATTCGCGTCATCATCGATCTCGTCGTCAACCACACCTCCGACCAGCATCCCTGGTTCAAGGCGGCGCGGAGCGACAGGAATTCGCCCTACCGCGATTGGTATGTCTGGTCCGACAAGAAGCCGGCCAACGCCAATCAGGGCATGGTCTTTCCCGGCGTTCAGAAATCGACATGGACGCGCGACAAGGAAGCCGGCGCCTGGTACTTCCACCGCTTCTACGATTTCCAGCCCGACCTCAACACCTCGAACCCTCGCGTGCAGGCCGAGATTTTGAAGATCATGGGCTTCTGGATCCAACTCGGCGTCTCAGGCTTTCGGATGGATGCCGTGCCTTTCGTCATCGCGACCAAAGGCGCCAAAGTGAAAAAGCCGGCCGAACAATACGACATGCTGCGGACGTTCCGTGAATTCCTGCAATGGCGGCAGGGCGATGCCATCATCCTCGCCGAGGCCAACGTGCTGCCGAAGACGGACATGGAATATTTCGGCCGTGATGCCGACCGCATGCATATGATGTTCAATTTCCAGGTCAACCAGCATCTGTTCTATGCGCTGGCCTCGTCCGATTCCCGCCCGCTGGGGAAAGCGCTGAAGGCGACCAAGCCGCGGCCCGCCTCGGCGCAATGGGGCCTGTTCCTGCGCAATCATGACGAGCTCGATCTCGGGCGATTGACCAAGGCGCAGCGCGACACCGTGTTCAAAAGCTTCGGTCCTGACAAGGACATGCAGCTCTACGACCGCGGCATTCGCCGTCGCCTGGCACCGATGCTCGGTGGCGACCGCCGGCGGCTCGAGCTCGCCTACAGCCTGATGTGCACGCTGCCGGGAACGCCCGTGATCCGCTACGGCGACGAGATCGCGATGGGCGATGATCTTTCCCTCCCCGAGCGCAATTGCGCGCGCACGCCGATGCAATGGTCGACGGAGCCGCATGGCGGCTTCACCACCAGCGACAAGCCGGCCTTGCCCGTCATCGACGAAGGACCGTACGGCTATCCGCACGTCAACGTCGCCAAGCAGCGGCGCGATCCCAACTCGATGCTGAACTGGACCGAGCGCATCGTCCGCATGCGCAAGGAGGTGCCGGAGATCGGCTGGGGCGATTTTTCGATCATCGCGACGCGCGATCCCGCCGTGTTCATCATGCGCTATGACTGGCGCAACAATTCCGTGCTGTTCGTGCACAATCTCGACGAGAAGCCGCGCGAGATCGCGTTCTCGGCGGGGCTGCCACGCGAGGCCGGCGCGCACCTGATCAATCTGCTCGCGGAGGACCACAGCCACGCCGACAAGCGCGGCCAGCACCGCGTCGTGCTGGAGCCCTATGGCTATCGCTGGTACCGCGTCGGCGGATTGGACTATCTGTTGAAGCGGAGCGATATCGACGGGACGGTGCGAGGGAACAAGCATCCGGGGTAGTCAGTGCGACCACGCACTCCGTTGTCGTCCTGGCGAAAGCCAGGACCCATTACCCCAATAGGTGATTGTTGTACGAAGCTATCACCACGAATCTTCGTCAAACCACTCCCTGGGGCAATGGGTCCTGGATCTGCGCTTCGCTTGTCCAGGACGACGGTCAGGGTGGCGTGATGATCACGCCCTCGTTGCCGCGCAGATCCAGCACGCCTTCGATCCGCTCTCGCTCGCGATCCAGGAATGTCGACAGCAGAATCTCGCTGCCGAACCTGATCGCGCTGGTGGTGACCGCGATCGGCTCAGGGCCGAGATTGAGCACCACGGTGACCGCCCTGCCCTCGGCCTCGCGGCGATAGATCAGGAGATCGCCTTGCGCGGCAAGCGGATGATAGTCGCCCGCGACCAGCGGCGGACAGCCCTGCCGCAACGCGATCAGACGCTTATAGAGCGTCAGGATCGAACGTGAATCGGCCTCGAGATCGACGACGTTGTTGCGGATGTGATCCTCCGGCAGCGGCAGCCATGGCCTGACGTCCGAGAAGCCGGCGAAGTTGGAAGAATCCCACTGCATCGGTGTGCGGCAGCCGTCGCGGCCGACACCGATGCCGGGCACGTTCTTCTCGAAGGGGTCGCGCACGTCCTCGGGCGCGATCGCGAGCTGATGCATGCCGATCTCGTCGCCATAGTAGAGCGTCGGCGTGCCGCGCAGCGTCAGCAGCAGCATGGCGGCGACGCGGGCCTGCTCCGGCCCGACGCGGCTTGCGACGCGTGGACGGTCATGATTGCCGAGCACCCAGTTCGGCCAGGCGCCCTTCGGCAGCGCCTTCTCGTAATCCTCGACGATTTTCTCGATCGAGCGCGCGCTCCAGAAGGTCGAGAGCAGCGCGAAGTTGAACGGCATCTGCGCGCCGGTGAGATCGTTGCCGTAATAGGCCATGAGGCGATGCAGCGGCAGATAGATCTCGCCGATCAGGACGCGGGCATCATAGGCATCCGTGACGCGGCGCATCTCGGCGATGACGTCGTGCACCTCCGGCTGGTCGGTGGAATATTGCGTCATTATCTTTTCGTTCGGCGGCCGGCCCTCGGCATAATGCGGATTGGGCGGGTTGTCGCGGAACTCGGCGTCCTTGATCAGATGCCAGATCACGTCGACGCGAAAGCCGTCGACGCCTTTCTCCAGCCAGAACCGCATCACGTCGTAGATTGCCGCGCGGACATCGGGATTGCGCCAGTTGAGATCCGGCTGCTGGGCGAGGAAGGCATGATAGTAGTATTGGCCGGTGGTCTCGTCGAACTGCCACGCGCTGCCGCCGAACTCGGACAGCCAATTATTCGGCACGCCGCCACCCTCGCCCGGGTCGCGCCAGATGTACCAGTCGCGTTTGGGATTGTCGCGCGAGGAACGGCTCTCGACGAACCAGGGATGCTGGTCCGAGGTGTGGTTCGGCACGAGGTCGAGGATCAGCTTAAGGCCGTTGTCGTGCGCGGCGGCGAGAAGCGCATCGAAATCCGCCATCGTGCCGAACAGCGGCTCGATGCCCGTGTAGTCGGAGATGTCGTAGCCGAAATCGGCCATCGGCGAGGGGAAGATCGGCGACAGCCAGATCGCGTCGACGCCGAGCGATTTCACATAAGGTAGCCGCTGCAAAATGCCGGCGAGATCGCCGACACCGTCGCCGTTTGAATCCTGAAAGGAGCGCGGATAGACCTGATAGAAGATGCCGTCGCGCCACCAATCGCTGCCGCCCTGAGCCATGCGGGAAATCCATCCAAAACTGCTTGTTGCGCGGGAGAACGCGGAAGGAGCGCTCCGGTTCAAACCAGCAGGCGAATTGGGACGGCCGTGTGACGATGTCTGCGGTTGTTCCCAGGCCCCGGGGAGAAATCTTTTGCTTGGCGGCATGGCAAAAATCGGCATTGTGGCGCCATGACCGAGCAAAACGAGACACAAGCTGAGGCCAGCGCGAAGGCAGGCGCGATCATCGTCCCCGTGACGCTGTTCGAGCAGAATTGCACCATCATCTGGGACGAGCCTTCCAAGAAGGCCGTGGTGATCGATCCCGGCGGCGACGTGCCGAAGATCCTGGACGCCATCAAGCAGACCGGCGTCACCGTGGAGAAGATCTGGCTCACCCACGGCCATATCGACCATGTCGGCGGCGCGGCCGAACTGCGCGACGCGCTGAAGGTGCCGATCGAGGGCCCGCACGTCGCGGACAAATTCCTGCTCGACAACGTGGTCGAGAGCGGCGCGCGCTTCGGCATGACGGGGGTGCGCAATTTCGAGCCGGACCGTTGGCTCGACGAAGGCGACAGCGTGGCCATCGGCGATCTCCAGTTCGAGATCTATCATTGCCCCGGCCACTCGCCCGGCAGCGTGGTGTTCTTCAACAAGGACTTGCGCTTCGCCCATGTCGGCGACGTCCTGTTCGCGGGCTCGGTCGGTCGCACCGATCTGCCCGGCGGCAGTCACGCGACGCTGATCGACTCGATCAAGACCAAGCTGCTGCCGCTCGGCGACGATGTCGGCTTCATCTGCGGCCATGGCGCCGGCTCGAGCATCGGCCAGGAGCGGATGACAAATCCGTTCATCACCGGCGAGATGTGAGCGCCTATTCCGCGGCGTCTGCGAACGCCGCGGGCTGGCTCAGGTTGCGGTCACCCCATTCGCGGATCGCAGCGACGACGGGCACAAAACTCCTGCCTTATCGGCGCGACGGCCTGAGTTACTTCATCAATCCCGCGGCCGTGAGCGCGCGCGTAATGATCTGGCCGAGATCGAAGCCGCGGGCCTCCTCGCGCTTCGGCTCGGCCGGCTCTTCGGCGATCGCGGCGCGGATCGAGCGCGCCAGATGCGGCGCGGGCGAGCGGGCCGGCGTCGGCTTTGCCTCCGCCTTCTTCGCAGCGTCGGGAATCCAGCCGGTGAGGCCGAAGAATTTGGCGATGTGATAAGACGAGGAGATGCCGGCCTCGATCAGGAACGCGCCTTCCACGCCATAGCGCTGGTCGTTGTCGGCAAGGCCGAGCGGCGTGCCGTGGGCCATGTCGGTGATGGCGTAGGACTCGACGAGCGTCTCGCCGTCCTTGTTCCACCAGGCCTGGCGGGGATAGCCGTCGATGTCAGTTTCCGCCATCGGCGCCTCGGGCAGATCGTGCAGGTCGAGCCATTGCTTGACGATCTCGTTGGCATTGCCGGGATTGACGGTGCGATCGGCGCTGCCGTGCCACACCGAGATCCTCGGCCAGGGCCCGCGATGATTCGAGGCCCGCCGCACCAGATCGCCAAGTTCACGCGCCGGCCGCTCCGGGGAATGAAACATGCCGTCGAGCGCCTCGCGCAGATTGGTCGCGATGCCGTAGGGAAGTCCCGCGATCACCGCACCGGCCGCGAAGACTTCAGGGTAGGTCGCGAGCATCACCGACGTCATGCCGCCGCCGGCCGACAGGCCCGTGATGAAGATGCGCTTGGGATCGACGCGATGCGTTTCCGTCATATGCGCGATCATCTCGCGAATCGAACAGGCCTCGCCACTGTCCCGCGCCGTGTCTTCCGGATTGAACCAGTTAAAGCAGGTGTTGCTGTTGTTGATGCGCTGCTGCTCGGGCATCAACAGCGCGAAGCCGTAGTGCTCGGCGAGCGTCGACCATCCGGCACCGAGGTCGTAGCTTGCCGCCGTCTGGCCGCAGCCGTGCAGCACGACGACGAGCGCGCGCGGCTTCTGCAGTTGCGGCGGCACGAACGCGAACAGGCGCAGATTGCCGGGATTGTCGCCGAAGCCCGTGACCTCTTGCAACGGACTGGACGCATCGGCGCTCCGGCCAAACTCGGCGAAGCGCAATCCGTCCAGCTTTGGCAGACGTCTCAAGAGATCGACATTTCTGGTTAACGACACGGCAGCTCCTAGCAGGCGACGTTCAACGTCCACCCAAACCAAATAGTTGCTGCAGCGCAAAATAAAAAGACCGTGTGCTGTCGATGAGGTGCTAAATCTCAGGAAAGCCTGCAGAAATCAGCACGCATTAACCGCAATGCCTCAACTTCGTGCAGATACCCGGCGCATCCACGCCAGGAATGCGGCGCAGATCATGATTAATGTTGCGAACAGTGCGAGCGAGACGAGAAATCCTGCGCGCGCTGATTGCACCGCTTCGACGGCGAAAAACATGGCGCCGATTGCGGCCACTCCGGCCGCATTTCCGATCTGCGCCGTGGTGCCGTACATGCCGGAGGCAGAACCTGCGGCCACAGGCTTCACCGTCGAGAGCACCGCGCCGGAGAGCGGCGCCATCACCAGCCCCTGACCGTAGCCGAACACGATCATGGTGAGCGCGAGCAGGAGCGCGGACGGCGCGTCGACAGAGAACGCGACCAGCGCAAGCGCCGCGAGGCCCGCGATCTGAAGCGCGCAGCCTTCGATCAAGACCCTGGTGCCGCGATGGCGCGCCCGTACGCCGCTGTGGCGCGAGGCCACGACGAAAGCGAGCGCGAGCGGAATGAAGGCCATGCCGGCCGCGAGCGGCGGGATTTTCAGCCCTCGCTGCATGAACAGCGTCATGACCAGATAGAACGAGAGATTGGCGGAGAAGAAAAAGAACGCCGCGCCAAGGCCGCGCAGGAAAGCGGCGTCCGCCAGCAGCGAGAGATCAATCAGCGGCATGCCGCCGGCGCGTGTCACCGCATGCTCCAGCTTCGGGAACCCCAGGAGGATCGCGGCGCCGACCGCCATCACCAGCCACAGCCACGGTGCCCAGCCGACATCGTGACCCAGCAGCAGCGGACCGATCATGCACAGCAATCCGGCGAACAGGACGATGCTGCCCGTGATGTCAAGCCGTGTGCCGGCGCGATGCGGTGCCGAGGGCATGATGCGCCAGGCCGCCACCGCGATCACGAGACCGCACGGCACATTGACGAAGAACACCGAGCGCCAGCCGGTGCCGGCGAGATCGATCGTGACCAGGAGACCGCCGAGCAGAAAGCCCGCGGCACCCGCGAGCCCCAGCACAATGCCGTAGATGGCGAAGGCGCGGTTGCGCTGTTCGTCGGTGAACAGGAGATGCAGCGTCGCCAGCACCTGCGGCACCATCAGCGCGGCGGAGGCACCCTGCGTCAACCGCGCGACGATCAACTCCGAACCGGATCGCGCCAGTCCGCACCACAGCGACGTCAGGGTGAAACCGAGCAGGCCAGCCAGGAACACGTTCCTGGTGCCGTGAATGTCGCCAAGCCGGCCGCCGGTGACGACCAGCGTGGCATAGGCGATCAGGTAGATCGCGATGACGGATTCGATCTGAGCCGGCGACGCCTTCAACTCGACCGCGATGGTCGGAATGGCGACGTTGACCACGAAGGCATCGACGCCGAACATGAACTGGGCGGCCACGACGATCGCCAGCACCCACCAGCGACGCGACGTGTCGACCTGCTTTGTGACGGTTTGATGCATCGGCGCGTGATCCTCGGATGTCCTTGCCGATCATCTCAGACCGCATGCGGCGCCGCGATTACCTCGAAGGTAGGATCCTCGCGCGTTCCGCCTCTCTCAGCGTGCCGGGAGAGGAAGACGACATACGCATGGCTGCATTCCGCCGCGCGGGACATCGCGCGATTGCGTTCGCTGTCTCCAGCACGTAGCTTCGCGCCACAAACAAAAAAATGTAAGCCGGAGAGAACGCCATGGCGCGCCTGAAGTTCGGAGCCTTCCTTGCCCCGCATCATCCGATCGGGGAGCATCCGATGCTCCAGTTCCGGCGCGATCTCGACCTGGTCGAGCAGTTAGATAGCCTCGGTTATGACGAGTTCTGGTGCGGCGAGCATCATTCCTCCGGCTGGGAGATGATCGCCTCGCCGGAGATGTTCCTGGCGGCGGCCGGCGAGCGCACCAAGCGGATCAGGCTCGGCACCGGCGTGGTGTCGCTGCCCTACCATCATCCCTACAACGTCGCGCAGCGCATGGTGCAGCTCGACCACATGACCGGCGGCCGCGCCATCTTCGGCTCGGGTCCCGGCGCGCTCGCCTCCGACGCGCATACGCTCGGCATCGATCCGATGACGCAGCGCGACCGCCAGGACGAAGCGATCGGCGTGATCCGCCGCCTCTTCAGCGGCGAGCGCGTCACGGCGAAGAGCGACTGGTTCACCATGAACGACGCCGCGCTGCAGCTCCTGCCGTTGCAGGAGGAAATGCCCTTCGTCGTGGCCTCGCAGATCTCGCCCTCCGGCATGACGCTCGCCGGAAAATACGGAATCGGCATCATTTCGCTGGGTTCGATGACGACGCAGGGGCTGATGTCGCTGCAGCAGCAATGGCAGTTCGCCGAGGACGCGGCGAAAAAGCACGGCACCAAAGTCGATCGCGCGAACTGGCGCGTGCTGCTGACCTGGCACATCGCCGAGACCCGCGAGCAGGCGCGCCGCGAGGCCGGCCCCGGCCTAATGCGCTGGCACAATGAATATAATGTCGGCACGCTGCAACGGCCCGGGCTCACCGCGTTCGCCTCACCCGACGAGGCCGTGGACAAGACCGCTTTCGTCGACGGCGCGGCCTCCGTCATCGGCACGCCCGACGACCTCGTCAAGATGATCAAGAACGTGATGCAGGTCTCCGGCGGAATCGGCGCCGTCATCGGCTTCGTGCACGACTGGGCCAATCCGGAGAACACGCGCCGGAGCTGGGACATGGTCGCGCGCTACGTGGTGCCCGAGATCAACGGCTACATCGACGGCTTGCGCAAGTCGCAAAAATTCGTGATCGAGAACCGCGCGATCTTCGAGCGCGCGGGACAGGCCGTGATGGCCAAGATCATGGAAAACGAAAAGGCCGCCGAGGCGCTGAAGGTGACCGGCGCCGGCCGCGTTGCGATTCCGGCCGTCAATGCGCCGGATTTGCAGAAGGAAGCGGCGAAGCGGTAGGCGCGGAGTCATCGCAGCTGGATTGTGTTATGTTGGCCGGGTCCAGCCAACCGGAGCAATCGTCATGTCGATGCAGAATGTGGCCGCCCCTGCGCACGGCTTCACTCCGCCCAAGCGCAACGAGCTGACCCACATCCCCGGCGACGAAGGCTGGCCGATCATCGGCAAGACCTTCCAGGTGCTCGCGGACCCCAAAGGGCATATCGAGGCGAACGGCGCCAAATACGGCCTCGTCTATCGCACGCATTTCTTCGGCGAGACCAATATCGTGCTGCTCGGCCCCGAGGCCAACGAGCTCGTGCTGTTCGACCAGCAAAAGCTGTTCTCCTCGACCCATGGCTGGAACAAGGTGCTCGGCCTGTTGTTTCCGCGGGGATTGATGCTGCTGGATTTCGAGGAGCACCGGCTGCACCGCAAGGCGCTGTCGGTCGCATTCAAGTCCGGCCCGATGAAGTCGTATCTGAGCGATCTCGACCGCGGCATCGCCGCCCGCGTCGCGCAGTGGAAGGCCAAGCCCGGCGAGATGCAGCTTTATCCGGCGATGAAGCAGCTCACGCTCGATCTCGCCGCCGCGTCCTTTATCGGCGCCGATATCGGGCCGGAGGTCGACGAGATCAACCGGGCCTTCATCGACATGGTCGCCGCTGCCGTCGCCCCGATCCGCCGACCGCTGCCCGGCACGCAGATGGCGGCCGGCGTCAGGGGACGCAAGCGCATCGTGGCTTATTTCCGCGAGCAGATTCCGCTGCGACGCGGCAATCTCGGCGGTGATGATCTGTTCTCGCAGCTCTGCCGCGCAACCCACGAGGACGGCGCGCTGCTCTCGGAACAGGACATCATCGACCACATGAGCTTCCTGATGATGGCGGCGCACGACACGCTGACCTCGTCGCTGACGTCGTTCATTGGCGAACTCGCGGCAAATCCCGGCTGGCAGGACAAGCTTCGCGCGGAAGTCATGGCGCTGGGGCTCGCCCCTGACGCGCCAAGCAGCTTCGACGATCTCGAAAAGATGCCGCTGTCGGAGATGGCGTTCAAGGAAGCGCTGCGGATCAAGCCGCCGGTGCCCTCGATGCCGCGCCGCGCTATGCGCGATTTCAGCTTCAAGGGTTTTTCGATTCCGGCCGGCACCGCGATCGGCGTCAATCCGCTCTACACCCACCACATGAAGGAGATCTGGCCGGAGCCGGACCGCTTCGATCCTCTGCGCTTCACCGAAGAGGCCCAGCGCAACCGCCACCGCTTCGCCTGGGTGCCGTTCGGCGGCGGCGCGCATATGTGCCTCGGCCTGCACTTCGCCTACATGCAGGCCAAATGCTTCGCGCGGCACTTCCTGCAGAACATCGAGGTATCGCTGGAGCCGGGTTACAAGCCCGACTGGCAGATGTGGCCGATCCCCAAGCCGCGCGACGGATTGCGGGTGCGGGTGAAGGCGGTTTGAGCATCGCAGTCGTCATTGCGAGCGATGCGAAGCAATCCTGACTTCCTCTGCGGAATGCTTCGTCGCTTCGCTCCTCGCAATGACGAAAACTACCCGGCCCCCTGATCGAACGCCTTGCGCAGGGCCACGTAGCCCTGCTGCTGCTGGCTCCAGTTGCGGCCGCCGGTCATCGCGCCGTCGATGACGAGGTCATGGCCGTTGATGAAGCTGGATTCGTCGCTGGCCAGGAACACCGCAGCATGGGCGATGTCATCGGGAAGGCCGGCGCGCGGGATCGGCTGCGCGGTCTTGTAGACCTCGCGCATCACCGCCGGCGTCTTCTCCGCCGCGTCGGTCGAAAGCCCGAGCGCCTTGCCGAAAATGCCGGTCGCAATGGCGCCGGGCGAGATCGAGTTGACGCGGACGTTGGATTCGCCGAGCTCCATCGCCACGCATTTGGTGAGATGGATCACCGCCGCTTTGGCTGCACCATAGACCATCGATGACGAGAAGCCGGCAAGACGGCCGGCGATGCTGCCATTGTTGATGATGCTGCCAAATCCCTGCTTCTTCATGTGCGGCGCGGCGTGCTTCATGCCGAGCATGACGCTGCGAAGCAGGGTCGCCATCGCCGCGTCAAAGCGCTCGACCTCGAGGCCTTCGATGCCGCCGGTCTGCGCCGGACCGCCGGCATTGTTGAACAGGCAGTCGATGCGGCCGAATTTGCCCACCGCGAGCGCGATCAGCGCCTGCATCTGCGCTTCGGCCGTCACATCCGTCTGGCGGAAGACGCAATTCGCCCCGAGCTGCTTCGCCAGGGCCTCGCCTTCCGGTATGCGCCGGCCCGCGATCACAATTTTGGCACCTTCGGCAACGAAGACTTCTGCGGTCCGCAACCCGATCCCGCTCGTCGCGCCCGTGATCACCGCGACCTTGCCATCCAGCCTGCCCATGGAATGTCCCTGTTTTCGAACCTCTTGACGCCAAATGGCGGACACCGACGACGGCGCCGCGACGGTCGGCGCCGCGGCAGGCACTATTCCTGCCGGCTTCCGACAAGGCAAGCTTTGCTTGGGGCCGGCGACATGCGTAACATTCCTGGCGATCGCTCGATTGTCGAACGCATATCGCGACCGGACTGCGCATGGGGAAGCTGATCGACGAATTCCGCAAGGGCTGGCAGGGCGTGGCACCGCCGTCGCTCGGCGTGAGCCTTGCGTTTGCGGTCGCCTGCCTGCTGGTTGCGACGCTGGCGCGCTGGGCCCTCGCCCATGTGCGGCCCGACGTCTATTTCACGCCGTATTTCCCGGCCGTGTTCTTTGCAGCCGCGTTCGGCGGCTTCCGCATCGGCATCATCACGGCGCTGGTGGGCGGCGTGCTCGGCGTCGTCGTGAATTTCGGCGATGCCTTTGCCGATAACGCGCGATTCGCCCTGCTGGCGCTATATTGGGCGGTCTGCGCGCTCACCATCTGGGGCGTCGAGCACTATCGCTCGCTCCTCGTCGAGCAGCGGCGGATTTCCAGACGCCTGATCGAGGAAGAAGACTACCGCAAGCTGCTGGTCGACGAGCTCCAGCACCGGCTGAAGAACAAGCTGTCGACGGTGCATGCCGTGCTGCATCAGGTGCTGCACGATCAGCCGCAGATCTGGGCCCGGATCGATCCGCGGCTGCGGTCGCTTGCCGCGACCGACGATTTGATCTCACGGATCGACAAGGCCGGCTGCGACATTCGCGACCTCCTGATCTCCGAGCTCGGCCCTTACGGCCATGTCCGCTTCACGCTCAACGGCGACCGGCTGTTCCTGCCGCCGAAACTTGCGGTCACGCTGTCCCTGATGTTTCACGAACTCGCCACCAACGCAGGCAAATATGGCGCGTTCTCCGCGCCGCGCGGGCTGTTGCAGGTGTCATGGACCGTCAGCGACGATCGCCTGACCGTGACCTGGGATGAAACCGAGGGTCCGAGCGTCGACAAGATCTCCGAGCCGGGTTTCGGCACCAAGCTGTTGAAGTCGGCGCTGTCGGCCTTCGACGGCAAGACGGAGGTCTCCTATCTCAGGACCGGACTTCATTGCACCATGCAATGCCGTATCCCCAAGGACGGTTAGACGCGGCGCCAACGAAACCCGTTCGCGCGCGTCGTTCGCGGTTTCACCGGACGCGTTGACGCCCTGTTAATGACGATAGGCTGCGCGCGTCGCATCGCCGCAAAACACCACCGTAATTCTCCGGGCCCCTTAACCAAACTTAAGAGGGAACCGCGCAAGATCGCGGCCATTGCAAAGGCGCGCTGAAACAACAAGATTCATGACTTCTATGAACGACAACAAATATTCCGGCGCGAGCGAAGCCGAACTCGGATTTCTCAAGGAAATCGTTAGAATGCTGCCTGCCGGCCTGACCGTGCAGGACGCGCAAGGCGAACTTCTCCTGGTCAACGATGTCGCGGCTGCCCAGCTCGGCATGGACGGCAGCCGCCCCTCGCGCGATCTCGCGTCGCGCCTCGAAGCCTGCCGGCAGGCCCTGAGCTCCGGCCAGGCGGTCGTCGCCGAGGAAGCGCTCCAAGACGGAGCCGCACGCCAGGTGCTGCTGACCACCCATCGTCCGGTCCGCCTCGACGGACGCGAGCTGCTGATCTCGGCCTCCTCCGACATCACCGAGCAGAAGAATTTCGAGGACCAGCTGTTCCGCTCGGCCTATTTCGACGATCTGACCGGCCTGCCCTCGCGGCGCGTGATCGAGCATCGCGCCACCAGCCTGCTCGCGCAGGGTCGCACGGGCGATCGCTTTGCGCTCGCCTTTCTCGACGTCGACAATTTCAAGCACATCAACGACTATTACGGGCACGCCGTGGGCGACGCCCTGCTGGTCGAGCTGTCGAAGCGGCTTGGACGCGGCTTGCGCGACTCGGACATGCTGTCGCGCATCTCCGGAGACGAATTCCTGCTGCTGCTATCGCCGATCCAGAACCAGGAGGAAGTCGCCGAATTCATGCAGTCGACGCTGGAGCGGCTGACGGCGCCGTTCTTCATCGACAATTCGGAAGTGTTCGCCTCAACCTCCGTCGGCATCAGCCTCTACCCCGATCACGGAAGCAGCTTCGAGACACTGCGCCAGAACGCCGACATCGCGATGTACCGCATCAAGAATGACGGCAAGGGATCGGCGGCCTTCTTCGATTCCAGCATGGAACGCGAGGCGCTGGCGCGGATGAAGATCGAGCAGTCGCTGCGGCAGGCCATCCTGGAGAAGCGCTTCTGCTGCGCCTTCCAGTCCAAGGTCGACATCCGCACGCAGGACGTGAAGGGCATCGAGGCTCTGGTGCGGCTGCGCGACGACGAGGGCGTGATCCAGGCGCCCGGCTCGTTCATCAATCTTGCCACCGAGCTCGGGCTGATCGACGAGCTGACCCATCTCGTGCTCGCCGAGATCGTCAAGTCGATCGACCTGATCAACGAGACGTTCGGTGCGGAAGCGACCATCAGCATCAACGTCGCGGCCAAGCAGGCCGGCAACCCGGAATTCATGCGCAGCTTTGCCCAGGCACTCGACGACACCGGCTTTCCGCAGCGCTTCATGATCGAGGTGACGGAAGACGCCTTCGTCGCCAAGAATCATTTCCAGGCCGAGATCCTGCCGATGTTCCGCAAGCTCGGCGTCGCCATCTCGATCGACGATTTCGGCACCGGCTATTCCTCGCTCTCGGCGCTGGCCGACATCACCGCGGACGAGATCAAGATCGACCGCTCCTTCATCACCGATATCCATAAGCGTCCACGCAACCAGGGCATCCTGCGCGCGATCGAATCCCTGAGCGAAGCGCTCGGCATGACCGTGATTGCCGAAGGCATCGAATCCTACGAGGAGCTCGCCTACCTCCAGGCTGCGACCAAGATCCGTTACGCGCAGGGCTATTACTTCTCCCGGCCGATCTTCCTGGAGGAGCTGAAGCTCGCAACGCCCATCTCCAGCGAAGCACGCGCCAGCGTCACAAATCGCTCGACGCAGCAGAACCGGCAGGGCTATTCCCGCGCGAACGGATACCGGCGGTAACCCCCGGCCTGATCGTTACTTTGCAAAGCCTGAGCGACCTGTTCCACGGGTGAGGTCAACAATTGCATCTGCCGATTTCCTCGGCAGAAGCGATCCGGCGCGGCCGGGCCGGACAATGTCACACATGCCCGTCGCGTGGTCCGCCGGAAGGTGGAATTGCAATGTCCGCACGGTTGTGCAAATCGCTATGGCCAAAGAATTCATCAGGAGGGACCATCGTGCGCCGATCGCTCATCTTAACAACAACCATCCTCGCCCTCTCCGCGGGCACCTCCGCACAGGCCGACGATCTCAAGATCGCGCTGATCTATGGCAAGACCGGCCCGCTCGAGGCCTATGCCAAGCAGACCGAGACCGGCCTGCAGATGGGGTTCGAATACGCCACCAAGGGCACCATGACGCTCGACGGGCGCAAGATCGTCGTCATCACCAAGGACGACCAGGGCAAGCCGGATCTCTCCAAGGCCGCGCTCGCGGAAGCCTATCAGGACGACAAGGTTGACATCGCGATCGGCACGACCTCGTCGGCCGCGGCACTCGCGATCCTGCCCGTCGCCGAGGAAAACAAGAAAATCCTGATCGTCGAGCCCGCGGTCGCGGATCAGATTACCGGCGAGAAGTGGAATCGCTATATCTTCCGCACCGCGCGCAACTCGTCGCAGGACGCGATCTCGAACGCAGTCGCGATCGGCAAGCAGGGCGTCACCGTCGCGACGCTGGCGCAGGACTACGCCTTCGGCCGCGACGGCGTCGCCGCCTTCAAGGAGGCGCTCGGCAAGACGGGGGCGACGCTCGCCGCCGAAGAATATGCCCCGACCTCGACCACCGACTTCACCGCGGTCGGCCAGCGCCTGTTCGACGCGCTGAAGGACAAGCCGGGCCGCAAGGTGATCTGGGTGATCTGGGCCGGCGCCGGCAATCCGCTGGCGAAACTCCAGGACATGGATCCGAAGCGCTACGGCATCGAGCTGTCCACCGGCGGCAACATCCTGCCGGCGCTCGCCGCCTACAAGGGCCTGCCCGGCATGGAAGGCGCGACCTATTATTTCTACGCGATCCCGAAGAACCCGGTGAATGACTGGCTCGTCGCCGAGCACCAGAAGCGCTTCAACGCGCCGCCGGACTTCTTCACCGCAGGCGGATTCGCCGCCGCGATGTCCGTCGTCGCCGCCGTCACCAAGGCGAAGTCGACCGATACCGAGAAGCTGATCACGGCCATGGAAGGCCTGGAGTTCGACACGCCGAAGGGCAAGATGATGTTCCGCAAGGAAGACCATCAGGCGCTGCAGAGCATGTATCACTTCAAGGTCAAGGTCGATCCGAATGTCGCCTGGGCCGTGCTCGAGCCGGTGCGCGAACTGAAGATCGAAGACATGGACGTTCCGATCAAGAACAAGCGCTGATCTTTCTTCCTTCACCTCTCCCGCTTGCGGGAGAGGCCGGGAGAAGGCTCTGTCCTCTTGGGGTTCTCGCCTGAGGAGACACCCTCTCCCACCCTCTCCCGCAAGCGGGAGAGGGAGCGCAGCCTGATCGCGGACAAATTCTCCTCTCATCATTTGCCAGATCCGCCATGACGCTGACCCTCGAAACCCGCGACCTCACCATCCGCTTCGGCGGCCATGTCGCGGTCAACAGCGTCACTTGCAGCTTCCGCCCGGGCGAACTCACCGCGATCGTCGGCCCGAACGGCGCCGGCAAGACCACTTATTTCAACCTGATCTCCGGCCAGCTCCGCGCATCGAGCGGCAGCATTCTGTTCGACGGCACCGACATCACCCAGCATTCCGCGCCGATGCGGACGCGCGCAGGCCTGGGGCGCGCCTTCCAGCTCACCAACCTCTTTCCGAATCTGTCGGTGGAGGAAAACGTCCGCCTCGCGGTGCAGGCCGCCAACGGCACTCACTACGACATGTTGCGGCCCTGGATGGTCCGCCGTGATCTGATCGCCCGCGCCGATGCTATCCTGGATCAGGTCGCGCTCGGCGGCCGCCGTGGCGTCGCCGCGACCGCACTGTCGCATGGCGATCAGCGTAAGCTCGAGGTCGCGCTGATGATGGCGCTCGAGCCAAAGGTGTTCATGTTCGACGAGCCGACCGCGGGCATGAGCATCGACGAGGTGCCGGTCGTGCTGAACCTGATCGCGCAGCTCAAGCAGGACAAAAGCAGGATCATTCTCCTGGTCGAGCACAAGATGGACGTGGTGCGATCGCTCGCCGACCGCATCATCGTGTTGCATAACGGGCAGCTTGTTGCGGACGGCAGGCCTGCCGAGGTGATTGCGTCACCGATCGTGCAGGAAGCCTATCTCGGCGTCGCGCCCAATAAAGTTGCAGGGAGCGCAGCATGACCGATCTGTTGAGGCTCTCCGGTGTTCACACTCATATCGGCCGCTATCACATCCTCCAGGGCATCGATCTCGCTGTCGCGCAGGGGCAGACCACGATGCTGCTCGGCCGCAACGGCGCCGGCAAGACCACGACGTTGCGCACCATCATGGGCCTCTGGCAGGCCTCCTCCGGCGAGATCAGCCTCGCCGGCGAGCGCATCGAGAGCCGTGCGACGCCCGACATCGCGCGGCTCGGCGTCGGCTACGTGCCGGAGAGCATGGCGGTGTTCTCCGACCTCACGGTGAAGGAAAATCTGGTGCTGGCGGCGCGCGACGGACCACTCGACGACGCCCAGCTCGACTGGATTTTTGGCTTCTTCCCCGCGCTGCGCCGGTTCTGGCTGTCGCGCGCGGGAAGTCTCTCGGGCGGACAGAAGCAGATGCTGTCGATTGCCCGCGCCATCATCGAACCGCGCAAGCTCCTGCTGATCGACGAGCCGACCAAGGGGCTGGCCCCAGCAATCGTGATGGCGCTGATCGAGTGTCTGAAGGAGATCAAGCGCAAGGGCGCCACGATCCTGATGGTCGAGCAGAATTTCTTTGCCGCCCGCGAGCTCGGCGACGACGTGCTGGTGATGGACAACGGCACCATCGTTCATCGCGGCGAGATGGCCGCCTTGGCCGCCGACGTGCCACTGCAGGAGCGGCTGCTGGGCCTGAGCCTGGAGACGCATCAATGACCGAGCTCGCCGCAACCGATCCGCTGCCGAAGCCGAAGCGCGACATCGCGCCGATCCTGCTGCCGATCGCGGTCGCCCTCGTGATGATCCCGCTGATCGGCTCGCCCAGCACCTGGCTGACGCTGACGGCCGCGAGCCTCGCGATGGGCATGATGATCTTCATCATGGCCTCCGGACTGACGCTCGTGTTCGGCCTGATGGACGTGCTCAATTTCGGCCATGGCGCCTTCATCGCGGTCGGGGCCTATGTCGCGACCCTCGTTCTGGCGCCGTTCGCGGCCTCGCTCCAGGTCGATTCGCTGTGGATCAACCTCGCGGTGCTGGCGCCGGCGGCATTGCTGTCGATGGCGGTGTCCGGCGCGCTCGGCCTGATCGTCGAGCGGGTGCTGATCCTGCCCGTCTACGGCCAGCATCTGAAGCAGATCCTGATGACGACGGGCGGCCTGATCGTCGCCGAGCAGACGCTCTATGCGGTGTGGGGGCCGCAGATCATCCCGACGCCGCTGCCGACCTCGCTGCGCGGCTCCTTCATCCTCGGCGACGTCGCGATCGCGAAATACCGCGTGCTGGCGACGCTGATCGGCCTCGCCGTCTTCATCGCGATCCAGCTGGTGCTCAACCGAACCAAGCTCGGGCTTCTGATCCGCGCCGGCGTCGAGAATCGCGAGATGGTCGAGGCGCTCGGCTATCGCATCCGCCGTCTGTTCCTCGGCGTGTTCATGACGGGATCGGCGCTCGCCGGCCTCGGCGGCGTGATGTGGGCGCTGTATCGCGAGCAGGTCCACGCCTCCATGAGCGACGACCTCACCGTCCTGATCTTCATCGTCGTCATCATCGGGGGCCTCGGCTCGATCGGCGGCTGCTTCATCGGAGCGATCCTGGTGGCAATGATTGCCAATTACGGCGGCTTCCTGGTGCCGAAGCTCGCCCTCGTCTCCAACATCCTGCTGATGGTCGCCATTCTGATGTGGCGGCCGCGCGGCCTCTATGCGGTGACCAGCCGATGATGATCCTGTCAGGCGATCCGCCGCGCAGCCGCGTGCTCACGCTCGTTCTCGTCCTCATCATCCTGGCGCTGGTGGCGACGCCGTTCCTGTTTCCCGGGGCGAAGGCGCTGAACGTCGCGGCCAAGATCTGCGTCTTCGCCGCGCTGGTCGCCTCCTACGACCTCCTGCTCGGCTATACCGGCTCGGTGTCATTCGCACACACCATGTTCTACGGGATCGGCAGCTACGCGATCGCGATCGCGCTGTACGGGATGGGCCCGAATTGGGGCGCGGTCGCAACCGGCATCGTGGTCGGCCTGCCGCTTGCCGCGCTGCTTGCGCTTGCAATCGGACTGTTCTCGCTGCGGGTCGCCGCGATCTTCTTTGCCATGATCACGCTCGCGGTCGCATCCGCCTTCCAGGTGCTGGCCTCGCAGCTGTCCTGGCTGACCGGCGGCGAGGACGGGCGCAGCTTTCAGCTGCCCGAGCTGCTCAGGCCCGGCACGGTGCTGATCTCGAAGAACGTGCTGGGATTTGAGGTCAACGGCCGCATCCTGACCTACTATCTGGTGTTCGCCGTCTCCGCCCTGATGATCCTCGCTTTGCTGCGGGTGGTGAACTCGCCGTTCGGGCGCGTGCTGCAGGCGATCCGCGAAAACCGCTTCCGCGCCGAGGCGCTCGGCTTCCGCACCGTTTTCCACCTGAGCTACGCCAACTGCATCGCCGCACTGGTCGCCGCCGGCGCCGGCATTCTCAATGCACTGTGGCTGCGCTATGCCGGCCCCGATACCTCGCTCAGCTTCTCGATCATGCTGGACATCCTGCTGATGGTCGTGATCGGCGGCATGGGCACGATCTACGGCGCGATCATCGGCGCCACCATCTTCATCCTCGCCCAGAACTATCTGCAGGCGCTGATGGGCGTCGCCTCCAAGGCGGCGTCGGAAGCCGGCCTGCCGCTGCTGCCAGGGCTGCTGCATCCCGATCGCTGGCTGCTGTGGCTCGGGCTGCTCTTCATCGCCAGCGTCTACTTCTTTCCGACCGGCGTGGTGGGACGGCTGCGCAGTGCCGGCGACCACAAGAGTGCGGGCAGCGCGCGTTAACGCGCGATTCATGATGCAGCGCGGCGGCTCGCTCGGCGCAACCGTATTCTCGCAACGAGATTAACGCCCAGGTAACTGGCTTTCCTAAGCTTTACGCCATTTGTGCGGTGTATTCCTGTCCTTCCAGGGGGAGGGAATGCGCCAGGTCTTTGCAGAGATTGCGTCACGAATGCTCCTAGCCGCGAAGCACGGCTGGGAGGCAGCCATTCGGCGCGGACCGGTGCTGTGGCTCACTTTGTGCGGCGTGTTGCTGGTCGCCGGGATCTTCGCCGTGACCGCCATGGCCGTCGGCGAATTTCGCGAACGTACCCTGGCCAACCGCGAGCGCGAGCTGGAAAATACCGTGCAGCTGATCGCGCGGCACTTCGATCAGCAATTCGAAGATGCGGACGTCGTCGCCGCCGATGTGATCGGGCAGATGAACCTGCCGGAGATCAGTTCCGCCGCGATGTTCCGCGAGCGCATGTCCGGACCTGCGACGAACCAGATGCTGCGGAGCAAGATCAGCTCGGTGTCTTATCTCGGCGACATCGCGATCTACGATGCCGATGGCGAACTGATCAACTGGTCGCGAGCCCAGCCGCTGCCCAAGATCAACATCTCCTCGCGCGCCTACTTCCAGACCTTCAAATCCGATCCGATGGCCGAACCGGTAATTCTGGAGTCGGTCCGCAGTTTCATCATCGGCAAATGGACCACGATTGTCGCGCGTCGGCTGAACGGCGTGGACGGCAGCTTCCTCGGCACGATGGTCCGCCGGATCGATCCGGACAGCTACCAGAACTATTTCGCATCCGTTGCGCTTGCGGAGGGCACGGCGATCTCGCTGTTCGACCGCAATGGCAAGATGCTGTCGCGCTACCCGCATGTCGAAGAGCTGATCGGCAGGGACTTCAAGGACGCGCCGCTGATGCGCAAGATGCTGGCCGAAGGTGGCCGGCACACCCTGCGCGTCAGGGGCCCGATCGACGGCGACGAGCGCCTCGGCTCCGGCGCCTCGCTTTCGCATTTCCCGCTGGTCATCGTCGCGACCAACACCACGAGCGCGGCACTGGCCGACTGGCGGCAGCAGACCGGTTTCATGGTCACCACCGCCGCGCTTTCGGCGACTGTGATTGCGCTGATCCTGTTCCTGATCGTTCGCCAGATCAGCCGGCAGAATCGGGAGGCGCAGCAGCGGCTGGAAGCGGAGCGAGGGCGGCTCGACACCGCCTTGAACAACATGTCGCAAGGGTTGATCCTGTACGATGCAGCCGGATACATCGTCACCTGCAACCGCCGCTACGCCGACATGTTCGGCCTCTCCCACGACGTCATCAAGCCCGGCTGTCACATCCGCGAGGCGATGTATCATCGCAAGGAGCGCAGCGCGTTCGAAGGCGATGTCGAGGCATTTTGCGCCGACGTCATGAGGATCGTCGCGGAGGGCACGGTCTCCACCAGAAGCCATCACTTGCCGAGCGGCCGCGCTTTCCAGGTCATCAACACCCCACTCGCGCAGGGCGGATGGGTGGCCACGATCGAAGACATCACCGAACGCCGCAATCTGGAGCAGGAACGCGACCGCAACTACATGTTCCTGCGCGAGATCATCGACCACATCCCATCGCAGATCACGGTGAAGGATGCTCAAACGCGGCAATATCTGCTGGTCAACCGGACCGCGGAAGAGCAATTCGGCCAATCGAGTGAAAACATCGTTGGCAAGACTCCCTTCGACATTTACCCGGATGCCTCCGCCAGAGTCGTCACCGACGACGACAGCAAGGCGCTGCAGATGACCGAGGGATTGTTCAAAGACGAACATGCCTGGCAGAGCCAGGCCAAGGGAATGCGCTACATCACCTCGACCCGGATCGGGATCCGCGACAATTCCGGCGAGCCGCGTTACCTCATCAACGTGGTCGAGGACGTCACCGAACGACGGCGCGCCGACGAGAAGATCGCGCATATGGCGCATTACGATGCGCTCACCGACCTGCCCAACCGGACGCTATTCCGCGAGCAGATCGAGCGCGAACTTGAGAAGGTCGGCGGCGGCAGTCAGTTCGCGCTGCTCTATATCGACGTCGACGAGTTCAAGGGCATCAACGATTCGCTCGGCCATCACGTCGGCGACGAGCTGTTGAAGGGAATCGCCGCCCGCATCCGCGGCTGCCTCGGACAGGACGACCTGATCGCGCGGCTCGGCGGCGACGAATTCGCGGTGATCCAGACCGGCATCAAGTCGTCCGCCGACGTGGTGTCATTCGTGACGCGGATCTTCGAGGCGATCCGCCGGCCCTATCACTGCTTCGGCCATCAGCTCTCCACCGACGCCAGCATCGGCATCGCGATGGCGCCGCAGGACGGCACCGATCTCGACCAGCTCATCAAGAATGCCGATCTCGCGATGTACGGCGCCAAGGCCGGAGGACGCCGCGCTCACCGCTTCTTCGAGCCGGAGATGGATGCGAGCGCCAAGGCGCGCCTGAGCCTGGAGCAGGATCTGCGGCAGGCCCTGGTGAACGGCGGTTTCGAGATCCACTATCAGCCGCTGGTCGACTTGCGCACCAATGAGGTCACAGGCTGCGAGGCGCTGCTGCGCTGGCGGCATCCCGAGCGCGGCATGGTGTCGCCGGCGGAGTTCATTCCGATTGCCGAGGACACCGGCCTGATCAACGAGCTCGGCGACTGGGTGCTGCGCATGGCCTGCAACGAGGCCGCGACCTGGCCGGCGCATGTGCGTGTCGCGGTCAACGTCTCGCCGGTGCAGCTCAAATGCGACACGCTGGCACTGCGGATCGCCGGCGCGCTCGTCGCTTCCGGACTTGCCCCCTCCCGGCTCGAGCTCGAGATCACCGAGGCCGTGCTGATCCGCGACGACGAGGCGGCGCTCTCGATCCTGCACCAGCTCCGCGCCATCGGCGTGCGCATCGCGCTCGACGATTTCGGCACCGGCTACTCCTCGCTCAGCTATCTGAAGCGCTTTCCGTTCGACAAGATCAAGATCGACCGCTGTTTCGTCGCTGATATCGCCGAGACGAGCGGCGCGCCCGTGATCGTGCAGGCGGTGGTGCACATCGCCGCCGCCAGCGACATGACCACGGTCGCGGAGGGCGTCGAGACCGAGGCGCAGCGCGAGATGCTGCGTGCGCTCGGCTGCACGGAGATGCAGGGTTATCTCTTCAGCAGACCGAAGCCGGCCAGCGAAGTGCGAAAGCTGTTCGGTTCGAGCCATGCCTTGCCGGTGGCGGCGGTGGCCTGAGATGGCGAAGCCGGGGAAAACGCCAGCCAAGACGGTCGACGTTGCGGATTCCTATGCCGTGCGGCTGATGCAGCATCTGGTGGTGCCGACCTTCGTGATCGACCCCAAGCGCCGCGTCGTGATCTGGAACAGGGCCTGCGAGCGGCTGACCGGTGTCGCCGCCTCCGAGGTGATCGGCACCAATAAGCACTGGCAGGCCTTCTACGAGACCAGGCGCCCTTGCCTCGCTGACCTCGTCGCACTCGACCGCCCTGAACAGCTGCCGGAGTTCTATTCGGAGTATGGCGCGCGCGGCCACAACGGGCTTGGCTTCAGCGCCGAAAACTGGTGCGTGATGCCGAAGCTCGGCAGCCAGCTCTATCTCGCCATCGACGCCGGGCCGATCCACGACGAGGCCGGCCATCTGATCGCGGTGGTGGAGACGCTGCGCGACCTTACCGACCAGAAGCGCGCCGAGATGGCCCTGAAGGAGCTTGCCACCAAGGACGGGTTGACCGGCCTGTCGAACCGCCGCGCGTTCGACCAGATGCTGATGAGCGAATGGGCCCGCGCCCAGCGGACGCAGAAGCCGATGGCGCTGCTGTTCGTCGACGTCGATCATTTCAAGCTGTTCAACGACCGCCACGGCCACCAGAGCGGCGATGAATGCCTGCGCGCGGTCGCGTCCGTCGTCAGCCGGCATGCCGTGCGCCCGCTCGATCTCGCCAGCCGCTATGGCGGCGAGGAATTCGCGCTGATCCTGCCGGACATGGATTGCGATGCCGCCTGCGCCATCACCGACGAGATCCGCTGCGCCGTGATGACCTTGCGGATCACCCATGGCGCCATCGGGGCCGGTGACCACGTCACCCTCAGCGTCGGCGTCGCCAGCCACATTCCGGGCGAAACCGACGGCAGCCCCGACCGGCTGCTGGGCGCCGCTGACCAGGCGCTCTATGCGGCCAAACGGCTCGGCCGCAACCGCGTCATGTGCTCCGAACGGCTGCTCGCCGAGTTCGCCAAGCTCGGCCGGGACAGCGTGCCGGTTCCTGGCCACGTGGCGCGTAAATCAGCCTAGCCCAAATCAGCCTGGCAGAAGACGGCGTAAGCGGTTGCCCGCCCCCCGCCAATCGGCTAAATGAACCTCGACTAGCACCCGTAGCTCAGCTGGATAGAGCGTTGCCCTCCGAAGGCAAAGGTCACACGTTCGAATCGTGTCGGGTGCGCCAGTCTCTTCCAGTCCGCGCTGGGAGCACCCTCACCCGAATTTCCTTGATACCGCTCGCGCCGGAGCCATCGCCTGCTCAGCGCAAGCCCACGCTCAATTCAGCATCGAGATGATCGTCTGGACCTGGTCGGAAGCCGACGTCACCAGTCCGGCGTACGACGTCTGACCGTGTGCGGCCGCCTTCAGGATGCATTCGGCGACCGCCGCCTTCAGGCCGAACACCGACTGATCGGGCGGCACGCTGGCCATCACGGCCTCCAGCGCCTGACGCATCGTTCGAATGAGTTCGGAGCTGTATTGCATGGGCTGTCCTCCGCAGCCTCATATTAGAGCGCGTGGCCATGCTGGCCACTCACAAGCCTGAGATTGTTTTTTGATGAAGTGGGACATCCCGGAGCGGCGGCCAGCCTGTCTCGAGCGCTGAACCACACCCACCTCGCGCTTCTCATCGCTCGATTGTATCATCTTGCCATGAGCGAATCCGACACGGCGACCGGCGAAGCTTCGCCCGTCCGCAAGATCATCCATATCGACATGGATGCCTTCTACGCGTCCGTGGAACAACGCGATCATCCGGAGCTGCGCGGAAAGCCGGTCGCCGTCGGAGGCTCCGCGGAACGTGGCGTCGTCGCGGCCGCCAGTTATGAGGCCCGCGAGTTCGGCGTTCGCTCTGCCATGCCATCCGTGACGGCGAAGCGACAATGTCCCGATCTGATCTTCGTCAAGCCGCGCTTCGAGGTCTACAAGGCGATCTCTAGGCAGATCCGCGACATCTTCGCGGAGCATACCCCCATCATCGAGCCGTTGTCGCTCGACGAGGCCTATCTCGACGTGACGGAAAACCTGCAGGGCATCCCGCTGGCGCGTGATGTTGCGCTCAGGATCCGCGAGAGGATCAAGGCCGAGACGGGCCTCAACGCTTCGGCCGGCATCTCCTACAACAAGTTCCTGGCCAAGCTCGCCTCCGATCATCGCAAGCCCAACGGTCAGTTCGTGATTTCACCGGAGATGGGACCCGCCTTCGTCGAGACCCTGCCGGTCGGAAAGTTCCATGGGATAGGCCCGGCCACGGGTGCGAAGATGAACGCGCTCGGCATGTTCACCGGTCTCGATATTCGTCGTCAGACGCTGGAGTTCATGAATGCGAATTTCGGCAAGTCGGGCGCCTATTACTACTGGATTTCGCGCGGTGTCGACGAACGGCCGGTCCGGGCCAACCGGGTCCGCAAGTCCATCGGCGCGGAGACCACGTTCTCAAGCGATCTCACCGAATTCGACGCGCTGGTCGCCGAGCTCAAGCCGCTCGTCGACAAGGTGTGGCGCCATTGCGAGGCGACGGGCAGCCGTGGCCGCACCGTCACCTTGAAGATCAAGTTTGCCGACTTCGAGATCATCACGCGCAGCAGGTCCGCTCTTTCGCCGGTTGCAGGCCGGGACGATCTTGAGCGGCTGGCTTGCGGCCTGCTCGAAGTCGAGATTCCGCTGCCCAAGAGCGTCAGGCTGCTGGGGGTCTCGCTGTCTTCCCTCCAGGCCGGGGACGATGCGGAGCCGCCGCAGCTGACTCTCGGCATCTGAACCAAACCGACGGGCTTTCGGCGGACGCAGAGAGCCACGTCGAGCGCGCTCGCAACGCAAATCTACGGTGGCGGGTTTTCAGACTCGCCGCCGAAGGACGATCCGCTGGGCCCGATCAATGCCTCACGTGCTCGAACACGACGATCACGCCCGTCGGTTCGGGCTCGTGTGCCATCAGGCGGGTCAGCTCGGAATCGCCCCAATCGGCGAGGCTGACGACTTCGCCGCTCTGACGCTCGGTGCCGGGCGGCGCCGTGGGCTCGACGACCTTCAGCCCCGTCTCATCGACGAAGAAAGTGTGCTCGCCGAACATGCTGTTGAGCTGCGGCATCGCGGGATGCTCGTCGGGCAGCACTTGAGCGCCGAGCTGGTTGACGGTCTGCTTCACCTGTTCGGATGTGAGCTTCATGAGCTGCTCCGTTTCTGTCACGTCGGTTTCACTGAGCTGAGCCAGAGCGGGCGTTCCCTGCGCTGATGTTCGCCTGGCCCAATCTCCCGAACAGGTGCTACGCACAAATGTTCCGGAGAAATGCATTTCGTGATCGCGCGTCGCGTCTGCCGCGCTTGCGGCATCAGATCGCCACAGGATGCACATGATTCAACATCCCAAGAGCCAAATTCCAAGAGCTGATTTCAAGAGCCGAATTCGTTACTCGCTTCTGTTCTCGCCAACAGAGAGCGCGCAGATGCGTGACAGATATGTGTAGGAGAACCCGGTCTCCTCGGCCCAGGCGTTGAACTGCGCCTGCACCTTGGCGAGATCGCCCTTCGACTTGACCTCTTCGGCAATGTCGAGACCGGCATCGCGCAGGCAGGCCACGACGTCCCTGGACGTCACAAAGCCGTCCCAGCCGACGAACCGCAGCAGCATCTGGCCGGTATTGCCACCCAAACGGCTGCCGCGCTTGCTTAGAAGCTCGAGCAGGCCGATCTGGTCGGACGGCGGCCACTTCGTCAGAAACCTGCCGAAGCTGCCGTGCTCTCTTGCGATCTCCTGGACGAAGGCCGCGTTGTCGCGCACCGACATGATCTTGGCACCGTTGCGCACGATGCGCGCGTCGCGCAGCAGGTCCTCCCAATAATCCTCCGGCTGGAAGGTGAGCTTGGCCGGTTGGAAACGCAGGAAGGCGTCTTCAAACCCGTCCCATTTCGTCTCGATCACGCTCCAGGCAAAGCCCGCGCAAAACACACGCTTCGTCATCTCTGCGACGATGCGGTCGTCGCCGCGTTTGGCGAGGCCCTTCAGGTCGGGCTTTTCCGGCATCAGCTTTTCGAGCGCCTTGGGCCCGCCCTTGCGTTTTTCGGCGCGCGCACGAATGGTCTTGAAGGAGGTCATTGGGAGACACGCGATTGAGGGTGTGCCACGACACCAGAATTCGACGCTCGGGTCCAGCTCCGCCACGTCCGCCGACTTCGGTCGCGCTTGCTCGGTTCGCGGCAAGCCCGGCTATCGCGACAGACGCTTCGCGAGATGGACCGACTGCCAGTCTCCGAGACCGGTGTCCTCGAACCCCGCCTTCTTCGCAAGACCGCGCATCTCGGCGTTCACGCGCGCGGTCTCGGCTGCAATCATCTCGTGACCGAGATCGCTCGCGTGCCTCTCCATCGCCGTCATCATCTGGAGGCCGACGCCCTGGCGCTGAAAGCCATCGGCAACAGAGATGGCGAAATCACCATGCCGTGCAGCCGCATCGTAGGCGTATCTGGTTTCGCCGATGATCGTGCCCTGCCCTTCGTGCCTGATCTCGGCGAGCAGGGTGAAATGACCGGGATTGCTGGTCTTGGCGACGCATTCGGCCGCGATCATTGCAAAGTCCGCCCGCGCGCCCATGAAGCGCTTGTTGCGCGATGTCGTGGAGAGGCTCGTGAAATAGATCGAGAGGATCTCGACATCGGACGCGCTGGCCGGCCTGATACGAAGCGTGGCGTTGCCTTCGGCTGACTCGACAATGGCATCCAGCAACGGCTGTGACATGCGCGCGGCTCTCGGCAGGTTGCATCGAATGCACACCTAGCCGAGACCGCGCGCTTACCGCTTGGACGGTGCTGCCAATCTTGCGGCCGAAAACGAACAGTTCGTTGCTCGGTGCCGGGCGTCACACGCGAGAGAGTGAAGGCACCTCCTCCGGCACGATCGCCTGGAGGCCGCCGAAGCGACGCTCGCGGCCGTGGAAGGAGGCCAGGGCCGCAGCGAGATCGCCCGCGTCGAATTCGGGCCACATCCGCTCGGTGAAGTGCAGCTCGGCATAGGCACCTTCCCAGAGCAGGAAGTCCGACAGCCGTTTCTCACCCGAGGTGCGGATGATGAGGTCGACGTCGCGCAAACCGGCCTCGCCGGTGACGAGCTGCGAGAACGCCTCGCGGGTGAGACTCGTCAGCGCCGCCGCCTTCGCCGCCGCGTTGAGGATGGCGTCGCGGGCGGAATAGTCGACGGCGATGCGCAGATGAAGCGTGCCACCGTGCGCGGTGGCGTCTTCCGCGCGCGCGATCGCATTGGCGATACCGTCGGGCAGGCGGTCTCGCCGGCCGATCACGGTGAGGCGCACGCCGTTCTTGACCAGGCTCTGCACCTCGTTGCCGAGGTAGAATCTCAGAAGCGTCATCAGCGCGGCGACCTCGGCCTTCGGCCTTCGCCAATTGTCGGTCGAGAAGGCGTAGAGCGTCAGCGTGCCGATGCCCTGCTTGGGCGCGGCCTCGACGATGCGGCGGATCGCCTCGACGCCGGCCTCATGGCCGCGCACGCGCGACAGGCCGCGCCGCGTCGCCCATCTGCCGTTGCCATCCATGATGATGCCGACGTGAAGCTTCTCGTTGCGGGACACAAGGTCACTTTGCATTGCAAAGTCTCCGGTCAAAAGAGGGGGAGGATCAGGTCGAGACGATACCGAGACGGCCGAGCGGCGCCGCCTCGCGGCCGGCAGCCTTGGCTGCGTCGCGCACCAGGCGTTCGAGCACGGCGAGATAGTCGAGGAAGCGGCGGCGGCCGGCCTTGGTCAGGCGGCAGGTCGTGTGCGGGCGATTGCCCTCATAGCCCTTGGTCACCTCGACGAGGCCGGCTTCCTGGAGCACGGCGAGATGCCGGCTGAGATTGCCGTCGGTGAGGCCGCAGAGCTGCTTGAGATCGGCGAACGCCAGACCTTTCGGATGCGCCATCAGCGAGGTCAGAAGTCCGAGCCTCGCCTTCTCGTGGATCACGCGGTCCAGTCCTTCATAAGAGAAGGGTGCGCTGTCAATCTTCGACATCATGGTCTCCCGATGCGAAATACAGAATGCCCGCCATCACCGATTGCCCGATCACGAAGGGCAGGCCCATGGTCCATGGCGACAGCGTATGGGTCTGGCTCGCGAGCACCACCACCGCAAAGCCGGATATGAAATACCAAGCGCCGGCGAGCGCCACGGTGCGCGGCAGCGAACGGACGGAGGCAAAAATGCCGAGCGACACCAGGATCTGCCACAGGCCCGGCAGCAGCCACAGCGTTTCGCCCGCGAACTTCCACATCACCACCGCAAGCAGCACACCGGCAACGCCAGCGGGCAGGAATTGCTCGACAGCCTGGTGGATCATGGCATCAGCGAGGCCCGAATGATGGCGGCGCGAACGCGCGCGCATCTCGATGCCGATGATCAGGCCGGAGAGCGCGGCGGCAATGAACCAGCCGAAGAAGAAGCCGAGCGGTTCGCTGGTGGCATCACCAAGCAGCCAGAATTCCAGGATCGCGGTGAGAAGCGCGACCGCGCCGGTCGCGGCCATCGTCGCCGGGCCGTAACCGCGAAATGCCGTGCCTGCCGCAATCTGGCTGCGGATCGCCACGATGTCGGCCAGTGCCTTGTCGAGATCGCGCATTGGCAACGCCAAAACCTCGCTCCGCCTATCCCTGCCGGGTCTATCGGTCCGTTACTTTGTACCGCAAAGTATATCGGATTGCAAAGTAAAGGCAAGTCCCGAAGTCGCCCGAGAGGATCCGTCCTCAACAGACAACTGCCGGTTGCGCGAGACGTCCTCCCGCAGATAAGATGCGCGCGAACGCGCTGGGGGGAGAGTATGTGGCTTAAGTCATTCATCGTTGCGTCATTGTTGCAGGTGAGCGTCGTCACCGCAGCACAGGCAGCCGGCCCATTCGGCAGCGTCAAAATCGGCAACTGGGTCGGCGGCGCGTTCAGCAATGACGAAACGGGAGCCTTCTCGCATTGTGCCGCGACGGCGCCTTATGCCAACGGCGTCATTCTCGTCGTCGGCCAGAATGCTGGGGGCTCGTGGATCTTGAGCTTTGCCAGTCCCAGCTACCGCTTCAAGCAGGGCGAGAACGCCGCGATCGACGTCATCTTTGACGGACAGGAGCAGGCCAGACTGTTCGCCACGGCCAACCAGACGAACATGCTCAGCTCCGTCATGCCTGCCAACGTGGTACGAACGTTTCAGAAGGCAAGCCTGATGGTCGCGACGAGCGGCCGCACCGTGCTGAATTTCGACCTGACCTCGGCCGGGCCCGTGATTGCGGCACTGGCCAATTGCGTCACTAAGGTGAAAGCCGACGGGCTCGACAAGGCCGGCGACTTCACCAAGATCGCCGCCAAGCCGCAGCCAGCGCCGGACAAGCAGGGACCGCCAGCCAACGGCAGCAAACCTGCCAGAGCCAAGAGCGGCACCGGGTTCGTCGTGAGTGCCAGCGGACACGTCGTCACCAATAACCATGTGATCAATGGCTGCATCGGCGACATCAAGGGCAATCTCACGGGCGAAGCCGGAATGGTTTTGCGCGTGGTGTCGAGCGACGCCAACAACGACCTCGCGTTGCTGCAGGCGCCGTCGACGACCATGTTCAAGGAGTTCGCCCGGATCCGCGACCGCTCGATCCGCTCCGGCGATTCCGTCGTCGCGATCGGCTTTCCCTTCCATGGGCTGCTGACTTCGGACTTCACCGTCACGACCGGCATCGTCAGCTCGCTCAGCGGCATGCGCAACGATTCGCGTTTCCTGCAAATCAGTGCGCCGGTGCAGCCCGGCAATAGCGGCGGCCCGCTGTTCGACACCACCGGGCAGATCGTTGGCGTCGTTACGGGAAAGCTGGACGGATTACGGATGGCCGCTGCGACCGGCAACATCCCCGAAAACATCAACTTCGCGATCAAGACCGGCGCGTTGCGCGACTTCCTCGACAACTCCGTGGTGCCTTACCAGACTGCCGAACCGAAAGGCGAGATCAAGACCACAGACATCGCGGGCAATGCGCGGCCCTACACGATGCTGATCTCATGCAACGGAATCGAGCAGGCCGACGCGAAGCGGTAGCGGCAACGCGGGCCGGCTGGAGGCGTCGAGCCTATACGAGGCGCTCCAACCGGGCTGAAGTCAGCCAGCTCGCTAGTACGGCGCGACGGGGCGCGGCCGCCGGTGCGATCGCGGTTGCGCCGGAGAAACCTGGCTGTAGGCAAAGCGGGGATTGCGATCGCAGTACAGCAGCCGGCCGGACACGCTGGCTTGGCATTGTTCATAGCTGCTGTAGGAGCATTCCCCCGGATAATCATACTCACCGCCCTGGGCACACCAAGGATAGTCGCGCGCCGCTGCCGGCGTAACCGTCGCGAAGCCGGCAAGGGCCGTCACGCCGAGTGCCACCAGCACCAATTGCGTCTTACGCATGATCTACTCCTCTCCTCACAGCGCATCATACGCGCCATATACCCATCAGGTTTCACGAAGCCGCTTTATTCCAGCTCAATGGCACGGCATCCAAGAAAAAAGCCCTGCCGAACGGCAGGGCTCCATTCCCGGACATCACAAGATCGCTACTCGACCTTCAGGCCGGCGAACTCGACCACCTTCTTCCATTTCTCGGTCTCGGCCTTGATCTCGTCGCCGAACGCCTCGGGCGTCTGCGCCCGCGGCTCGCCGCCGAGCTCGACCAGGCGCTTGGCCATGTCCGGCTCCTTTATCAGCGTGTTGATCTCGCTGTTGAGCTTGGCGATGATCTCCTTGGGCGTGTTCTTCGGCGCCCCCATGCCGAACAGCGCGCTCGCCTCATAGCCCTTCACGGTCTCGCCGATCGCCGGCACGTCGGGCAGCTGCGGCGAGCGCTCCGCCGTGGTGACGCCGATGGCGCGGAGCGAGCCGGAGCGGATGTGCTGGATGATCGAGGGCATGTTGTCGAAGATCACCTGCACCTGGCCGCCGAGCATGTCGGTGATCGCGGGTGCGGCGCCGCGATAGGGCACGTGCTGCATCTTGCAGCCCGTCAGCGCCATGAACATCTCGCCGGACAGATGCACCGAGGTGCCGTTGCCCGAGGAGGCCATGTTGACCTTGCCGGGGTTGGCCTTCACGTATTCGATGAACTCGGCGACGGTCTTGGCCGGCACGTCCTTGTTGACGGTCATCACGTTCGGCACGCGCTGGAACGAGGCGACCGGCGCGATGTCGCGCACGAAGTTGAATTTCAGGTTGGTGTAGAGCGAGGCGTTGATGAAGTTGGCCGGATTGACCAGTTGCAGCGTGTAGCCGTCGGGTTCGGCGTTGACGACCGATTCGGTGGCGATATTGTTGCCGGCACCCGGCTTGTTTTCGATCACGAATTGCTGGCCGAACTTCTCCGACAACCGCTGGCCGATCAGGCGCGCCAGGATGTCGGTGGCTCCGCCCGGCGGATAGCCGACCACCCATTTCACCGGATGGGTCGGGTAATCGGCGGCAAGGGCCTTCGACAGCGGGCTGGCTGCAAGCGGACTGGCGGCGAGCAGGCTCAGCGCGGTACGGCGTGTGATCATCTCAAGGGTTCTCCCAACGTGTTGTTCTTGAAGCCAGATAGCTTGAAAATGGCGTCGGCGCGGTTGTAACAAAGCTTGCCGCAGGCGGAAAGTACACGGGGCGCATCACGACGAAAGGATAAGGCATGGCGGTCAAGGTCGAAGCCCTCGATCATCTCGTGATCAACGTCGCGGACGTCGCAGTGACCGCCGAGTGGTACGGCAAGATTCTCGGCATGGAAGTCAAGGTGTTCGACCCCGGCGGCGGCAAAGCGCCGCGGACGTCGCTACAATTCGGTAACCAGAAGATCAACGTCCGGCCGCGCGATGCCGACAAGGTGGAGTGGTTCACCGCGGACCACCAGACCCCCGGCAGCGAGGATCTGTGCTTCCTCACCTCCGCCAGCCCCGACGAGGTGGTGGCGCATTTGAAGGCACATGGCGTTGCGATCGAAGAGGGCCCGGTTCCCAAGCAGGGCGCCCGCGGCACGCTGCGCTCGGTCTATTGCAGGGATCCGGATGGCAGCCTGATCGAGATTTCGTCATACGAGGACGGCGGCCGGTAAGGCCAAGCCGCCTGCCCCACGCACCGTCGCATGAGGGCCGAGCGAGCAGGAAGACGCAATCATCAAAACGCGGCCGCCGGCAAGATGCAGGCTGCACGGGAGGACATATGCCGACTTCGCAAGCCGCCGCCGGAATCGTCGGCCCATTCGACGGGCTCGATGTGCCTTGGCTGCTGAAGATGCGGGCTGACGTGCGCAGCTCACATCCGTTCCTGATCTGGGCGCCGTTCGACGCGCCTGCCCGGCGCTGGAGCTATGGCGAGTTTCACGAGCGGGTCGGCGCGCTCGCGGCGGGACTGGGGAGGCGCGGCGTGAAGCCGGGCGAATATGTGCTCATTCACCTCGACAATTGCATCGAGGCGCTGCTGGCCTGGTTCGCCTGTGTCGAACTCGGCGCCATCGCGGTGACCACCAACACGCGCTCGGCGCCGGCCGAACTCGACTATTTTGCCGATCATTGCGGCGCGGTCGCCGCGATCACACAGCCGGCCTATGCCGAGATCGTCGCGCAGAATTGCCGCAACATCCGCTGGATGGCGGTGACTTCGCACGATGCGGGCGCGCCGCCCGGGAACCCGGTCTCACGCGGCGACAGCTTTGAGGAGCTGTTCGCCGATAGCGCCGACCGTCCCAGGCGCGCGATCGATCCGCTCGCGCCGTGCAGCGTGCAATACACCTCGGGCACGACATCGCGCCCCAAGGCGGTGCTGTGGACCCACGCCAACGCGCTGTGGGGCGCCAAGATCAACGCCGCGCACGAAGACCTGCACGCAAGCGACGTGCATCAGGCCTATCTGCCGCTGTTCCACACCAACGCGCTGGCCTATTCGATGCTGGCGACGCTATGGGTCGGCGCCACCTGCGTGATCCAGCCGCGCTTTTCCGCCAGCCGGTTCTGGGGCGCTGCGCGCGAGCACGGCTCGACCTGGACCTCGACGATCCCGTTCTGCATGAAGGCGCTGCTCGAGCAGGAGATCCCGAGCGATCACAAATTCCGTCTGTGGGGCACCGCGATCAACGAGCCGCCGGCCTTCGCCGCCTTCGGCGTCAAGATCATCGGCTGGTGGGGCATGACCGAGACCATCACCCACGGCATCGTCGGCGAGATCGACCAGCCCAACATCCCGATGTCGATCGGCCGCGCCGCGCCGGAATATGAAATCCGCATCACCGACGACGACGGGCGGCCGACCGAAATCGACGGCACCGGAAATCTCTCGATCAGGGGCATTGTCGGCCTGTCGCTGTTCGCCGAATATCTGCACAACGAAAAGGCGACGCGCGAGAGCTTCGACGAGCACGGCTTCTTTCTCACCGGTGACCGCGTGGGGCGGCTGGAGAACGGCTACATTCGCTTCGCAGACCGCAGCAAGGACATGCTGAAGGTCGGCGGCGAGAACGTCGCCGCGTCGGAGATCGAGCAGGTGGTCGCACTGGTCCCCGGCGTGCGCGAGGCCGCCGTGGTGGCGAAGACGCATCCAATGCTGGACGAGGTGCCGGTCGTCTTCATCATCCCGCAGGGTGGCGTCGCCGGTGCCCGGCCTGATCTGCACGACGCCGTGATGGCCGCCTGCCGCGCCGGCCTTGCCGACTTCAAGATGCCGCGCGAGATCCGCTTCGTCGACGACATGCCGCGCTCGACGCTGGAGAAGGTGGCGAAGGCGGAGCTGAGGAAGATGGTGGGGTAGCACGAGCGATTACCACAACGTCGGGGGGGGGGGGGGGGGGGGCGCCCCCCCCCGGGGGGGGGGAACCCCCCCCCCCCCCCCCCCGCCGGGGCGAAACCCAGCGGGGGGCGGCCGCCCCCCCCCCCCCACCAAACA